>JAHFQF010000150.1 GCA_023266435.1 Legionellales bacterium
ATTAATTTGCTTAGCGACACCTAATAATCCTACGGGACAATGGATTGACCCCAAACAGGTGTTAGCTTGGATACAGGCAGTACCTCAGCATATTTTAATTTTATTAGATGAAGCCTACTATGAATACTTGAATACCGATCAACTCAGCCATGCGCATCAATGGTTAGATAAACACCCAAATGTGTTGATTACGCGAACTTTTTCTAAGATTTATGGCTTGGCTGGAATTAGACTGGGTTATGGGATAGGAAAACCTGAGTTGATTCAGTGGTTAAATCGTATTCGACAGCCATTTAATACCAGTCGTCTTGCACAGCAATTGGGTGTGGTCGCCTTGTCTGATCAAGATCATGTTAAATTTTGCCAAGCAAAGACCCAACAAGAGCGGATACGTCTACATGCGGCAGTGTCTGCGCTAGGCTTGAATGTCTTACCGAGTCATGCAAACTTTATTACAATAGAAACGGGCAAACATACGGAGACGATCAATCAAGCATTGCTCCGGGAGGGGATCATTGTGCGACCTTTAAAAGGATTTAATATACCTGATTTTATGAGGGTTAGTATTGGGAAGCCTGCTGAATGTGAGAGATTCTTAAATACCTTTTCGGCGATATGGGAGAAAATAGCATGAGTAATACTTTACTTGAAAAACGTTGTGTAGCGTGTGAGGGGGGTACAGAGCCTTTAACAACAGTGCAGATTACGCAGTATTTGAAACAAATAGCAGATTGGACATTTGATCCAGCAACTCATCGTATTACTAAAACCTATCGTTTTCGAAACTATTATCAAACCATTGCTTTTGTAAATGCGATTGCTTGGGTAGCAAACTATGAAAATCATCATCCGGATTTAGAGGTCGCGTTTAATCAGTGTATTGTTCATTACACAACGCATGCGATTAATGGACTGTCTGAAAATGATTTTATTTGTGCAGCAAAGACAGACTTATTATACGAAAAGCGCCCTGGACAACCTTAATCGGTGCAGAGAAAGAAGGGGCGGGTAGGCATGTCGCAGTCATCTTCGCATCTCCCCCCACTTCACTGATTCTACATCTAGAGTAGTGTACATCGAAATGAAAAATAGCTCGCAGGTATAGTGTTGCCAGCCGCTTGGTCAGCGCGTTGGCCATCTAATGTGGGTGTCAAGGGTGGAGAGGGTTGTAGTAATGGATCAGTATATGGGTCAAAAGAAGTCAGCTGGGTTCTTGATTCAGGTGTAGGGTGACTCAGTAAAAATTGACAGGTTGTTCGTCGTCCACTGTCAATTAACCTTGTTTTGTCCTCCCTAGTCAGTTTTAATTGCATAGACGAGATCCCAAGCGAATCGATAAAAACTGTTCTGTTGACTACTTTGGGGTCGCTAAGTGGAACATATACATTGGCATTGATGAGATCGACGACCTCTTGCGTTGCATTATGTAAGATACTGGGATGAAATGCTTTATACGTTTGTGTATCTAAAAATTCATTTTGTTTACCAATGACAAAATTAATCGACTTGGCATACAAAGTAGGATCATTGGCATGTTTATTGACATAATAAGCAAAGGGATCATTGCAAAGCACACCACCATCGGTAAAATAACAGAGCTTCTCCCCGTCGGCCATAGGGAACTTCAAGGCATACGGTATTAAATACAACGGTGCGGAGGCAGAGGCAAGCGCGGCATCTACTAAGCGTACATTAGGTGTTGTTTCATAGGAAAATACAGTCAGCGGATTATTTTTAGCATTCAAATTGACAGCCAGGATAACTAAGTTACGAAACCCTGCCATAGGTTTTCTGTCCATCAGTGCATGCAGTTGTTTGAACGTGGCATTTGGAATACCTGTTTTCTTTTCAATTAATTCGCTTAAAGTTTTTTGCAAATGCTCGGCTTTGTAGACTCCGCCTTTAACAAAAAGCTCAAAAAACTCAGAAAGTAGTGTCACGCTATCAGAGACTTCTTTGTAATAGTCTAAATTAAAAATCAGCTTTTCTAATTCGGTTGCATTATAGTCAACTGCCAGTAATAGGGCGATAATGGCGCCACCAGAAGTGCCGAGTAAAGTTTTTAGAGATTGGAGCTGCTCAAATTCTGACAGTGCTTTTGCTGCACCTGCATAAGCAGTCAAACGAACACCACAGCCAGAAAAGGCAGCGATTTCTAAGGGCATAAGAAAATCCTTTTTCAAAGTCCAAATAAGTACTCTATGGTGTTTGGTTTTTTTTGTAAAGAGGGGGGTATAACCCTAAAGTATGGGCGTTTTTTACTTCCTGCAAAATGTCTTTTTGCATCACATCGTATAATTGTTGATAGGTGTTAATCACGAAATAAATGGGTTGAAAAATATCAATTCGATAAGGAGTCCGCAGAATATCCATTAAATTAAAACGCTGGCGTTTAGGCGTATTGCTTTCAAGTGCATATTGCGTTTCACCTACTGATGAAAGGATGCCGCCGCCATAGACGCGTAACCCCTCGGGTGTTTGAATGAGGCCAAATTCTACGGTAAACCAATAGAGTCTGGCTAAGAACAGGCGCTCTTTAGGAGAAGCTTTCTTGCCTAGTTCACCATAATGTTGAGCAAAATCAGCGAAAATTGGATTGGTGAGCAAGGGGCAATGTCCGAAAATTTCATGAAAAATATCCGGCTCTTGCAAATAATCAAAGTCTTCACGACGGCGAATGAATGTAGCAGCCGGAAATTTCCTTTTAGACAGTAAATCAAAAAAGCGCTCAAAATCAATGAGGGCAGGTACAGGCGCGACTTCCCAGCCAGTGCAAGCTTTTAATTTGGCATTGATGTCAGGAATCTGAGGTATTGCTTCTTGATTGAGCTGAAGTTTATTGAGACCCACAATAAACTCATGACAAGCGCGATTTTGAATAATGTGATACTGCCGTGCACACAAATCTTTCCAAATGCGATTTTCTGCTACAGAATAACGGACATACCCTTGTTGATCGGGTTTAATGGAAACGTATTTTTCTTTTTTAGCCACAGTGAGTCACATTGAAGTAAAAAGCCTCTTTTATCTTTATAGCACACATCAAATTAACTGGCCAGTGCCTATATACTCAAGATAATGCAAAATGCGTAGTTTATAGCAAAGCCAATTTAGCCAGATGAAGTTTTCCGAACCAAGGAATAGTCGATACTATTGCGAGGTGAGGAAGGCTGCAGAGGGTTAAATTCGAGCAGCTAGAAACAGGTATTTTGAAGTATCTTGGGTATATGATATAGGGATTTAAAAAAGCATTTCTGGTACATACTCAGGTATGATGAGCTTGCCAGCTGTTTTCTCTTTAATTTCCTCTACAGATACGCCTGGGGCGCGTTCTAAAAGCCAAAAAGCGCCGTCTTTAATCTCGAGAAAAGCCAGGTCGGTGACCACCCGGCGAATGCAGTGAACACCTGTTAAAGGTAGCTCGCAATGAGGTAAGAGTTTAGACTCACCTTGTTTATTCGCATGAATCATAGCTACGATAATGTTATTTGCACTGGCCACTAAATCCATTGCGCCCCCCATGCCTTTCACCAGCTTGCCAGGAATCATCCAAGAAGCGATATTTCCAAGCTGATCAACCTCAAAAGCACCTAATACAGTGAGATCAATATGTCCCCCACGAATCATGGAAAAACTTTCAGCGGAAGAGAAATAACAAGCGCCAGGAATTGCTGTCACAGTTTGCTTACCTGCATTAATTAAATCCGGATCCACGGTTTTTTCAGTGGGGAACTCTCCCATACCTAATAAACCATTTTCAGATTGCAGCATGACTGAAACATGAGGCGGTAAATAATTGGCTACAAGCGTCGGAATGCCTATCCCTAAGTTCACATAAAATCCATCTTGAATTTCTTGAGCGATGCGTTTTGCAATTTGTTCTCTTGTTAAAGCCATGCTGTTATTCCTTGACAGACTGTAGTCATTTAATATTTATACCCAAGCATTTGGAGTTATCTTGAGTATATTTAAATTGCTTTTAGAGTACGCTGTTCAATCCTTTTTTCAAAGGAGCCTTGAATCACTCGGTCGACATAAATACCTGGTGTATGAATATGATTGGGATCTAATTGACCTGCTTCCACGATTTCCTCGACTTCAGCAACCGTGATCTTTCCAGCAGCAGCCATCATGGGATTAAAATTCATAGCAGTTTTGCGATAGATAAGATTACCCATGGTATCTGCTTGGTAAGCTTTGATTAAGGAAAAATCTGATTTTAAAGCGTGCTCCAACACATACTGCTTACTGCCAAATTGTCGTGTTTCTTTGCCCTCAGCCACTAGCGTTCCGTATCCAGTTGGTGTGAAAAAAGCAGGAATTCCAGCCCCCCCGGCTCGAATTTTTTCAGCAAGTGTACCTTGTGGAGTCAAAACGACCTCCATTTCGCCAGATAATGTTAATGCTTCAAATAATGCATTTTCGCCTACATAGGAGGCAATCATGGTTTTAATCTGCCGTTTCTCTAAGAGCATCCCTAAACCAAATCCATCTACACCGGCATTGTTAGAGATACAAGTGAGTTTGGAAACGCCTAACTGGTATAGATGCTTGATCAGGCCCTCAGGAATACCACATAATCCAAATCCACCCACCATGACTGTCATGTTGTCTGTGAGTCCTGCTAAGGCCTCTTCATAGGTTTTGACTACTTTATGGAAAGCTTGCATGTCCTTATTCCTTATACGCCAGTGCGACTTTAGAGCGTGTCTGTATGCCTAATTGTGCACAAATTTTTTGTCCAGCTTTGATCACGTCAGATAGGGAAACACCCGTGGAAAATCCCAACCCATGCAGCATGTAAATGACTTCTTCTGTAGCCACATTACCACTTGCGCCACGCGCATAAGGGCAACCACCCAGACCTGCGCAGCTGGCATCCACGATCCGAACACCTGCTTCTAAACTTGCTAAGACATTGGCAAGTGCTTGACCATAGGTATCGTGAAAGTGCACTGCCAACTGCGCTAAAGGAATCGCTTGCGCAATGGTTTTAACGAGCGTTGCTGCTTGTTTAGGCGTCCCTACACCGATGGTATCTCCTAATGAGATTTCATCGCACCCCATGGTAAAAAGTTTTTCGGCCATGTCACAGACGACTTGAGGCGATACTGGGCCCTCATAAGGACAGCCTAAGACACAGGACAAATATCCTCTGACCCACATGCCTGATTGCTTGGCTTCTTTGACGATATCTTGAAAACGATCCACGCTTTCGGCCAGACTGCAGCGAATATTTTTTTGTGAAAAAGTTTCTGTGCAAGCAGCAAACACCGCGATGGAATGGCTATTTGCTGTTTTAGCTTGTTCAAATCCTACTTGATTTGGTACTAATACAGGTAATCTACAAGGCAAATCTGAACAAAGTGCCAGCACTTCGTCAGTATTTGCCATTTGTGGGAGATATTTAGGAGATACAAAGCTACCGACTTCTATGATCGATAAGCCCGCTTGTGCTAAATCATGGATGAACTGTGAACGGGCAGTAGGCGATAGAACAGTTTTTTCATTTTGTAGGCCATCACGAGGGCCCACTTCAACCAGTTTAATTTTATCCATGGGTGTATTCTACTTCCAGCAATAATTCACCTTCTGACACTTGCTTTCCAACAGCATAAGGGATTGATTTCACAATGCCATTGTTAGGCGCTGACAAAGTATGCTCCATTTTCATGGCTTCAATGGCAATCAGCTTGTCACCTTTTGAGAAAGTATTGCCTGCTTGAACAAAAATTTGTGTAATCACACCGGGCATAGGTGCTTTACAGGCGCCCTCTGGTTCAGCGGCAGTGTCTTCAAAAAAATTGTTTTCAGTTAAAGAAAGATGATAATGTCTGCCCGCATACACAAAATCAGCCTGACCTTCACCCATGTAAACTAAGCATGGATAATTGTGGGAGTTCAGTGTGATGGTGACGTGATGCTGATGACTCTCAATGTGTTTTACAT
>JAHFQF010000151.1 GCA_023266435.1 Legionellales bacterium
CATGGCTACGATGCCAGCTAAGCTAATAAATGGGCCAAAAGCGAAGGGCGTGTCATTAGATTGTTTTTTAATGAGGATATGATACATACCAAAAAATAAACCAATGAAAGCAGATAGAAAGACAATTAAGGGCAATTGTTGCCACCCAAACCAGGCGCCTAACATTGCTGTGAGTTTAAAGTCCCCATACCCCATGCCTTCTTTGCCTGTTAGCAGTTTAAAGACCCAATAGATTGACCATAAACTGAGATATCCTACAGTCGCACCTAGAACAGCATCTTGTAAAGGCACTAGAGTATGATTGAGGTTAATTAACAAACCTAACCATAAAAAAGATAAAGACATTTCGTCTGGAATAATGAGATGCTCTAAATCAATCACTGTAAGGGCAATGAGGTTCCAGGTTAATAAGAGAAAGCCCAGTGTCAGGAGTTGCCACCCAAACTGCCAGGTAACTAAAAAAGTAAGTATTGCGCATACAAGCTCTACGGCTGGATATTGCCAATGAATCTTATGCTGACAGTGCCTGCATCGTCCACGTAACCAACAATAGCTGAAAATAGGAATGTTATCGCGCATGGCAATGCGGTGTTGGCACTGTGGGCAATGTGAGTGTGGAAACATCAGATTAAAAGTATCTTGTGTAGCTTCTGAGGATACCGGTGGCTCTAACTTTAAAAATTCGCTGCATTCTTTTATGTAGTTGGTTTGTAGCATGCGTGGGAGTCGATAGCTAACTACATTGAGAAAGCTACCTATTAGCAGCCCTATTAAAATAGAAAAGCTTAAATAAATTGTAGGATCGGAGAAAGTTAGTAATAAAGAATTCATAAGCATCCGCTTCTTACAAAGATAATTTCATTGTAGCATGTCTGAAGTATCCGGGAAGTAGGGCAGCCTGAGTTGTAAGCTTCAAGTATCACTATTATCCTCTGAACAGTTATCTTAAGTTCAGGGACTGTGATGTACCCCAAGTGCTGGTAGGTAGGAGAGACCTTGTATGCATTGCGGAGTGAAGTTATTCAGCAAGACCAGAGAAAAAGCTTTGAGCGGGATAGCCAGCTTGCTCGCAGGCAGCTTTAGAAATTTGAGCGATTGTTGCAGAGGGTAGACCGATGATTTGTGGATAAAATTTAACGTCTGCATTATGTTTGACAACAGACAGGGCTTCCACGAGAAATTGTTTGGTCAGCTCTAGATTTTTCTCATCCCCAATAATATAAAAGTAGGGGTTATGAGATTCAATCGCTAGATTAATCATTTGCTTCATACAAATGAGAGGATCACTTTCCTCTCCCAACTCTGCGTTCAGTGTCAACGCAGGAAATTTCTCAATAAAATTATCATGCTCAATTTCTACATATTGCGTTGCTAAATCTAATGAAGTCGCATTTTCTAACTCGAGATGTGCATTGTGTTTTCCGCCAATCTGTACTTGAACTTCATTAGGATTTTTCAAGCGTTTAGTAATGCGTTGTATAACTTCTGGAAGAGGCTCCACCCCTGCATCATCTCCGGTGATTGCATTCAAGCGGAGATTTAATTTTTTCTCAATCAGCATGAAATCTTCAAAAGGAATGGGAACGTAACTGTATTGCCATGGATTAGCTAAGCGATTTTTCTCCTCTGGGGAGTGTGCGCTCTGTTTGTCTTGAGAAACAACCGCTTCTAATTCATTAGACAGTTCAGAAGAAACAGAGTTTTGAATCCGCTTATAAGGATTATCTAAAAACTTTAAAACTTCTTGGTAAAGATCGGCTTCTGCACCTTGTTTAACTGCAGATGGATCAATCGGCAACAAGGTAAGAAAGGGAGCTGTTTGTAGAGCCTCTTGAGTGCAATAATCTGTATCAAAGAAATAAAAGTTGACTTCTTTTGAGAGAGTATTATTGTCGTGATAAGTCTTGATCAGTTCGTTATAAAGAGATTTCTGATGCAGTGATGAAAACATTCTTATCCAAATTGGGGACTCTGTATCATATTGCTCTAAAATCACCAGTAAATCATGTATTGCATGAGATAAAATGGTTTGTGCTACACAGTAGGTTTCTCGAATTTTTTGTTTAATTGAGGCGTCATTTTGAAAAGTCCAAGTGTCTTCCTGAAAAGTGCCAAGGGGGGCAACTAGATACTGCTGATAAGCATAGCAGTAGTGATGTGCCATAATCTCAATGATTTTTTGAGGTTCATCATCACTCAATAGTTCAGAGGCGCATGCAAACAAATTATATAATTGTCTGGTCAGCTCTCGCACATAAGGATTAGAGCAAAAACAATATACAGCGGAAATTTTTGTTTTTTCGCCACTCTGGATTTGTAGTTGTACGACATCAAAGGGATCGGACAAATCATTTGTTGGCAGGGTTTTTAAGGCATCATAAAAAAGACTTTCTGCTTCTGGCTCTTGACTCAATAGCTCTAAGACCTCGCGAGGAGGTTGTAATAATTGTTCAGCATGAATGAGGTGATAACCACGCTTGTTGCCTGCTAGTTTTTTTAAATGCTGATAGGTCTGCTGTAAAGCAGTGGCAATGAGATAGAGTGTATCATCCTTGTCATTTGGCTTGTTTATCATGAGCACACCCACAGTCAATTCGATAGTTCGTTATCGACCGCTTGGCGTAAATTATTTAATCCATAATGGCCGCATATACAAGCATTGCATATACTAGCGGGTCTGGGATCTGTATAAGAAGGGTTTTTTCTTTTTAAACACGCTACATGAGTGCTGGCTAAACCACCGTACCCATTTTGAAAATAGGTAAGTACATGGCAACGACCAGCCCACCAACAATAACTCCTAGAAATGCCATAATTAAGGGTTCTAATAATGAGCTTAAACTGTCAATCGCTAAGTCCACTTCTTCTTCATAAATGTCTGCAACCTTAGCAAGCATGGCATCTAAACTACCGGATTCTTCACCGATGGCGGTGAGTTGAACTACCATGTTTGGAAAAACATTGGTATTACGCATGGCTACTTGCATTTGAGTACCTGTGGTGACTTCGTCCTTAATGCGCCAGGTGGCATCTGCAAACAATTGATTACCACATGCGCCTGCGACAGAATCTAAAGCTTCTACCAGCGGGACACCTGCTGCAAAGGTTGTAGAGAGGGTACGAGCAAAACGTGCAATACAGGCTTTTTCAAGAATCTTACCGACAACCGGTAGTTTTAACATGATTTTATCGACTCTGTGTTTAAAGCGAGGTGAAGTTTGCTGTAGTCGTTTAATGCCAAGCACGCTGCCAACACTCACGAATAAATAGAGATACCAAGTAGACTGTACCGATTTAGATAAGTTGACGACAAATTGAGTGAATGCAGGCAATTCACTGCCAAACTCCATGAACATGGATTCAAATTGAGGGACTACTTTAATTAGCAGAATTGCAGTAACAACCACTGCAACAATGATCACAGCAGTGGGGTAAAACAAGGCTTTTTTAATTTTCTTTTTAATGGATTCAGATTTTTCTTTATAGAGCGCAATTCTATTGAGCATTTCTTCTAATGAGCCAGAGTTTTCTCCAGATGCAACCAAATTACAATAAAGTTCATCAAAGTGTTTAGGATGTTGTGCGAGCGCTTCGGAGAAGCTGCGTCCTCCTTCAACGGATTGTTTAATGTCTGAAATGAGTTTAACCATGGAAGGGTTTTCTAGACCTTTAATCGTAATCTCAAAAGATTGTACTAAAGGGACCCCCGCTGACATCATGGTTGCCATCTGTCTAGAAAAAGAACAAATTTCTGCAGCTTTGATTCTTTTTGAGGGTTGCCATAAAGGTTGGGATTTTTTTTTAACTTTTTTGGGTGTCATCCCTTGTTTAATCAAAATTGTTTTGGCAGCCAGTAAAGAGGCAGCGCTGATTTCCCCCGTGATGGGAGCGCCATTTTTATCAAGGGCTTCGTATTGATAAATACACAAGGATTTCGTCATGTCTTATTCCTTTGTCACTCGCATGACCTCACTGATACTTGTCATCCCATCTTTAATTTTTTGTAGGCCAGATTGTCTGAGATTCAGCAGGCCTTCTGTTTGTGCTTGCGCTGCAATATCTATGGCATTACCACCGGACATAATGATGCGTGCTGTTTCCTCAGAAATCGGTAGCACTTCGTAAATACCGACTCGGCCTTTATAGCCTTGGGTGCATTTTTCGCAACCCACGGGCTCATAAATTACTAGAGAATCTATTTCAGATTCTTGAAAACCTAGCTCTACGAGAGAAGCCTTGGGTAGTACGGCGATTTTTTTACAGTGTGGACATAAGCGGCGTGCTAATCGCTGTGCAATGATCAGGATAACAGAAGTGGCGAGGTTAAACGCAGGCACGCCCATGTTGATCATACGCATCAGTGTTTCAGCAGCGCTGTTGGTATGCAAAGTAGACAGTACCAAGTGACCTGTTTGAGCTGCTTTGACTGCAATCTCTGCGGTTTCTAAATCTCGAATCTCACCCACCATGATAATATCGGGATCTTGTCGTAAAAAGGAATGCAGCGCCGTTGCGAATGATAACCCCGCTTTATGACTGACGTTGACTTGATTTACACCAGGTACGTTAATTTCAACAGGATCTTCGGCTGTGGAAATATTGACTTCATCTGTATTTAAAATATTTAAGGCCGTGTAAAGTGACACTGTTTTACCACTGCCTGTAGGGCCTGTCACTAAGACCATTCCTTGAGGTTTTTGAATGGCTGTTAAAAATTGTTCTTTTTGCACAGGATCATAGCCCAGTGCATCGATACCCAATTGTGCATTGTTAGGATCTAAAATACGCAACACTATTTTCTCGCCATACAAAGTGGGTAATGTGGAGATACGAAAATCAATGGCACGATTACGAGACAGTTTCATTTTAAAACGGCCATCTTGAGGCAAGCGTTTTTCCGAGATATCTAAACGGGACATCACTTTCAGTCTGGCGGCCAATCTAGAGGCTAGGTTAGCAGGTGGATGGGCCATTTCACGTAAAATGCCATCTTGACGTACGCGTACCCGGTATTTTTTCTCATACGGTTCAAAATGAATATCTGACACATTATTGTTGATCGAGTCTAAGAGGATTTTGTTAATAAAACGCACGATAGGAGCATCGTCCGAATTCGCTCCACTTTCTTCAGATTCTTCTAATTCGTCACCACTGGAAATATCTAGATTATCTAAATCTGTGTCTTCTAAGCCTTCAAATTTGCTGGTTGTAACATTGATTACTTTTTCAATGAGTTGAGTTAATTGATCTTGAGGAACAATAATGGCTTCCGTGTTTAAACCAGAGTGAAATTTAAATTCATCCAAGGCTTGTAGATTCGTTGGATCGGATACGGCAACATACAGTCTTTTACCGCGTTTAAATAAAGGCAACGCATTGTGTTGCGTCATTAGTCGCTCTTTAATTAACTCTTTTGGAATGACATCCATATCAATAGTAGAGAGATCTAATAAGGGTGCGCCAAATTCTAGAGATCCTAATTCAGCGATTTCTTGAGCCGTAGCAATTTTATTTTCAACGAGGTAAGCAACAAAGTGCATATGTTTACGATTGGATTGCTCTAGCGCTCCAGCGGCTTTCTCCTCTGCGAAGAGGTTGGCTTGGACCAGCTTTTTCGCTAAGCCGGTTAGGCGAGCTTTATTTTCCATGTAATTTTATACAGCTTACTAGTTTTTACTTCTACCTAACTATAATTCTAGGTTGATTAGCTAAAAAGTACAATAAAAAAAGACCCCAGAAGGGGTCTTTAAGTACGTGTGATTGTTTTATGGTGTGGCTGGTGCTGCAGCAGTGCCACCTAACGCAGTGGTTAAGTCTGTATAGCGGCAGTTTTGTGGTAAGAATTTGTAGTTATCTGCGCTATCCGTGTAGCATCCCCAAGTATTGCCATCGGTTGAGCCCATGGACACATTGATGGTTTCTGTTTTGGAGATTTTAGCAACTAAA
>JAHFQF010000152.1 GCA_023266435.1 Legionellales bacterium
TGAATCTGACATTGGCCCTTGTCAAAAAAAAATCAGTGATATTCTTGAACTAGTTGGACAGATAAGCAGCGTGAATACCGACCACGTAGAGCCTATGGCTCACCCTATCCACGGGATGGTCCAACGTGTAAGAGCCGATGAGGTGACCGCCCCCAATGAGCGCGAAGCCTACCAATCGATCGCGCCTTTAACAGAGGCTGGATTGTATTTAGTGCCCCAAGTCATTGATCACGAATAGTCAACGTTACGGAGAAAGCAGTCATGCATCATAACACGATCAGCGAAATTGCTGACGATTTAGCGAAAAAACGCTACAGTTGCCTGGAGTTAGCCGAACATTTTTTAAACCGTATCGCGCAACATGATAAAACTTTGAACGCCTTCATCACGGTTACCCGGGATCAGGCCTTGGCCGAAGCTAAGCTTGCCGATCAATTGCGGCATACCAACAAAGCTAGCCGTTTTACAGGTATTCCTATTGCACATAAAGACATTTTCTGTACCCAAGGGATACGAACTTCTTGTGCCTCAAAAATGTTAGATAACTTCATTTCTCCCTACAATGCCACTGTAGTAGAAAAAATGAAACAACAGGGTTTTATTGTTTTAGGTAAAACCAATATGGATGAGTTCGCCATGGGTTCCTCCAATGAGACCAGTTACTATGGCCCTTGTAAAAATCCCTGGGATACTAGTTTAGTGCCCGGAGGCTCTTCCGGTGGCTCCGCAATCGCCGTGGCTGCTCGCTTAGCACCTGGTGCGACTGGCACAGACACTGGCGGTTCGATTCGCCAACCTGCTGCCTTATGCGGCATCACAGGTCTCAAACCTACTTATGGCCGCGTGTCACGTTACGGTATGATTGCCTTTGCATCCAGCCTAGATCAAGGTGGTCCGATGGCACAATCTGCTGAAGACTGCGCCTTATTGTTAGAAGCCATGGCAGGCTTTGATCCACGTGACTCAACCAGTTTTGATCAAACAGTGCCTGCTTACAGTCAGCTCATCAAAGAGCCTCTCCAGCGTTTGAAAGTGGGGCTCCCTAAAGAGTATTTCGACAATCTCTCGCCCGAGATGGAAAAAATATTACTCAATGTGATTGAGGTGTTGAAATCATCCGGTGCCGAAGTGATTGAAGTGTCTTTGCCTAGCCTGCCACTGAGTGTACCAGTGTATTATGTGGTTGCGTCTGCAGAATGCTCTTCTAACCTCTCACGCTATGATGGAGTGAGATATGGCTATCGTTGTGAAGCGCCGCAAGATTTGATGGATTTATACGTCCGCTCACGTACAGAAGGTTTTGGTACTGAAGTCAAACGTCGCATCATGTTAGGTACTTATACTTTGTCCGCTGGGTATTTTGATGCGTACTACATTAAAGCCCAGAAAGTGCGCCAATTGATTGCGCAAGATTTTGCAAAAGCCTTTGAGCAAGTGGATGTGATTTTAGGACCCACTGTGCCTGCCCCTGCTTTTAAATTGGGTGAAAAATCTTCCGATCCAGTACAGATGTATTTGAATGACATCTATACCATTGCAGCCAATATGGCCGGTCTACCTGCATTGAGCATGCCTTGTGGATATATTCAAGGCTTACCAGTCGGTGCACAATTGATTGGTCCGCTTTATCGAGAGGACAAGATTCTGCAAGTTGCACATCACTATCAACAACAAACGGACTGGCACCGCCATCTGCCAAAGGGGGTTCAATAATCATGCAATGGGAATCCGTTATCGGACTAGAAGTCCATGCACAGTTAGCAACCCACTCTAAAATCTTCTCAGGTGCTTCTACGCAATATGGTGCGCCACCCAATACGCAAGCCTGTAACATTGATTTAGGGATGCCCGGAGTATTACCTGTATTAAATGAGCAAGCTGTGCGTATGGCTATACAATTTGGCCTGTCGACCAATAGTACAATTGCACCACGCTCTGTCTTTGCACGTAAAAATTATTTTTACCCGGATTTACCCAAAGGCTATCAAATTAGCCAATTTGATTTGCCGGTAGTCCATGATGGGTATTTAGATATTTATCTACCAGATGGAAAAATGAAGCGCATTACTTTGATTCGGGCGCACTTGGAAGAAGATGCAGGAAAATCGCTACATGAAGACTTTCAAGGATTTACTGGTATCGATCTCAATCGCGCAGGCACACCTCTCTTAGAGGTGGTCTCTGCACCCGATTTGCGTTCCTCAGAAGAAGCTGTGTGTTATTTAAAAGCATTGCATGCCTTAGTGCGCTACATTGAGATCTGCGATGGCAATATGCAAGAGGGCTCTTTCCGTTGTGATGCTAACGTTTCTGTTCGTCCCGTAGGCGTAGAAAAATTAGGAACACGTTGCGAAATCAAAAACGTGAATTCATTTAAGTTTGTTGAAAAAGCCATTGACTATGAAATTCAAAGACAGATTGCAGTCTTAGAAAGCGGTGGTGTCATTGAGCAGCAAACACGTTTGTATGATAGCCAAAAAAATGAAACACGCCCTATGCGTAGTAAAGAGGAAGCCAACGATTATCGGTATTTCCCCGATCCAGATTTGCTACCTCTGGTGATTACACAAGATACCATTGATAAAATTCGCAAAGCGCTGCCAGAGCTACCTAATGATAAGCGTGAGCGTTTTCAAAGTCAGTACCAACTCAGTGAATACGATGCCGCAGTACTGACTGCTAGCAGGGAGTTGGGAGACTATTTTGAAAATACGCTGAAGCACAGTGGCAACTGCCAGCCTAAGATCGCAGCCAATTGGATTAGCAGTGAACTATTGGGAGCCTTAAATAAAGCCGTGCTAGACATTACTGAAAGCCCCATTAGTCCTGAAAAGCTCGGTGGTCTACTCAATCGCATTGCCGACAACACCATCTCCGGAAAGATTGCGAAGCAAATCTTTGAGGCACTGTGGGAAGGAGCTGCCAGCGCCGATGCTGTCATCGAATCACAAGGTTTGAAACAAATTACCAATACGGATGAAATTGTAAAAATCATTGATGACACGCTTGCCAAATATCCAGACCAACTCGCAGAATACCGACAAGGTAAAGATCGCATGTTTGGATTTTTTGTAGGACAGGTGATGCAAGCCACTAAAGGCAAAGCCAATCCACAACAAGTCAATGAATTGTTGAAAGACAGACTGAAATCTTAGTTTATAAGGGCGAGGCAAGCTTCGCCCTTATAAAGCTAAAGCTTCTTTGTGATATTGTCTGTCATTTTTTTCTAATTGAAAGGCTACTAAAATCCAGCTGATGCCAGCACTTACAAATTGCCATTTTTCAAAAGTAGGCATTAACCCTAAGGTCAACCCCATTAAAATCAGCGCACCCAGTGCACTCAAGAGAGACATCGATACTTGTCCAAGTAAAAACCAACCAGTCATCGCCATAAAGCACCCTTCAAACCAAGGGGTATTTTGAAATAACAACGTGATTAGGCTCAACAGAAAAAGAATAGAGAGATATCCCACAGGCAACCATTTTTTACTGCTGCGTTGATTTCTCTCAGGCACATGGCTATCCCAGTGCGAAAAAAAACTTAAACACAATACACTACCCATGACTTGACCACTTAAACGTGTCCAGTCAAATACTCCCTGTAATAAAAAATAGGGTGCCTGTTGTAATACGCCCACAAGCAACACCAAACTGGTAAACACCATCGTCTGGCGCCAAGCCAATAATGGTAAAAAAGGCCCAGTGCATTTTAAAAGTAACGTGACAATACCCCAGGCCATTAGGGGTTCGAGCATAACAGTATAGAGTGTCTCAAGTGACAGCGTATTTTGTATCAACAGACAAACCAAACCGCCCACCGAAATAGGTATTAAACTAGCTTTTCCGCGTAAACTATACCAAACAATGGCCAGCCCTAAATAAAGATCCAGCCAAAAAGACAATTGATACGTAAAATAGAGCCCCATCAGAGAGGCCATACATAAAAAACATTGTTCTACCAACAGGCGCCACTTATACTCCCACATAAGGCTTTTATTTATTTGAAATCGCATTGGTGTTTACTCAATCCATTCAACGCATTGAAAATGCTTATGATAGTATACTAGCAAATCAAACCTCTGCGCATTTGTATGAGGGGTTATCGCTATATGGCGAGATTGACCTACGGTCTTTCGCTGATTTAATTCACTCAGTACCACTCTCTCACCAAGATGTCTTTGCCGATTTGGGATCGGGCCCAGGTAAACCTACACTGTATACGTTTTTAGCTACGCCAGTCCAGATAGCCCTTGGCTTCGAGTGGGATGCCGCACGCTGCGCATTTGCTGAGCAATTAAAAAATAATATCCTCAATAGCCTCGAGCAAACCACCTCTAGGCAATGTCTTTTTTTTCCACATAATATTTTGAAAACCGATCTCAGTAATGTTACTTGTGCATATTTTGATGCCACTGCTTTTCCAGTACCAGGAATTATCGCCATGAGTCAAATCTTAGATCGCTTACCAAAACTGCACACCATCCTATCTCTCAGGCCGCTGATTGGTTTAAAAAAATTTTCTCTACTACGTCGACAACGTGTTTTTTGTAGTTGGGATTGTCAGATGGCCTATCTCTACACCGCCAGATAACGGAAATTGGCGATCTGTACTCTATTTACCGCCCGTCAGAAACGAGAAAGAACCGAGTTAATTGACAGAGGGTAAAATTCTAACTTATAGTGCTCTTCACATATAGGAGGGTAGTCTATGAGAACAATTTTATTCATTTGTGCTAATGAAACGGGTGTGCCTGCACTCAATATTGCTGGTCGAGCAGGCGAACGTGATTATATGTTAGCATTAGCAGCTGAGCTCGCTCAAAGCGGTGACAAAAGTGTTCAGTATTGCATCATGAAAATAGGTGGTGTCTCTGCAGGTGAAGTATCAGACATACATTTACCGCTGACGAACGCAGAGTATAATGCGGTGGCTCTGTATACTCCCGATCGCTTACAAGGATTCAGTGATGAAGTGCATATCATGGCTGTTGGTAACTCTACACTGAGTACTGCTTTAGATGCCGCACTTCAATTACGTCTGCAGGGGAAAAAACCTACTCTATCCTACGTCACTCATATGATAGACAATGCCGACGACATGGCTAAAATTCAAGCCAATAATATCAGTTTATTTACCTCAGTCACGGCAGAAGCGCTGCAACAGATATGCCCAAATCCAGAAGCGATTACACTCCATGTGCTCGATGCTGTCCCACATACCAATACCTTAGCCTCCTGCCAACTTGAGTATGAAAAAATGATGCAAGGAGCCCAGGCTGAGAGAATACGCTCTGTTCTTCAGCGTAGTGAACCATTTGCCTGTGTAATCCTCAATGCGGGATTCGACGTGCAAACAACAGAAGGCAAAAAACGCCTATCTTACACACCAGCAGAAGCTGCAGCACAGGGAGCAGCACTGGGTCATCAGTTGGCAGCAGGCACTCATTTAGTTGTGACACATGGCGGACCTCGTAACGCAACGGATGATGCGCAAAATCTCACAAATACAATGGATGTTTTTTCCCAAGCCTACAGGCAGGCACAAGCTAGTAAAGAAGCGTTTCCTAGCGTCATTCAAGATCATTATCAGCCGCATTATAATGCCATAAAAGCTGCCTACCAATTGGCTCGCTCTGAAAATTGCGTTGCTTTTATCAGCAATGCCGAAGGGTATGGAACAATGGATGGTGCCATTCTCTTACTAGATAATGATAAAATTTTGCTAGGTATGCTACCATTTCAAGCCATTGAAGCAGATACTACTGGGATGCGAAAAGGCAATCTTCAAAAATACAATACATTGGGACTCGACCTATTGACCGTGTCTAGTGAACAGAGGCTTACAATACAGCGCAATGCTGATCGTAAAAAAACACCTGTTCAGCAACGCAATCCTGCCGGGCAAATTTTATCAACCTTAGGCGCCTTAGCC
>JAHFQF010000007.1 GCA_023266435.1 Legionellales bacterium
CGATGATGACGTAGATGCCAGAGTGATTGCTCGGGGTACACCAGGATTTTCTGGTGCGGATCTCGCAAACTTAGTGAATGAGTCTGCGTTATTTGCCGCGCGCGCAAATAAGAAAAAAGTCGATATGACCGAGTTTGAACGCGCCAAAGATAAACTCTTGATGGGTGTTGAGCGTGGTAGCATGGTCATGAGTGAAAAAGAACGCAAACTCACTGCTTATCATGAGGCAGGCCATGCGATAGTGGGTCTACACGTCCCGGATCATGATCCGGTCTATAAAGTAAGCATTATACCGCGTGCTCAAGCACTGGGTGTTACGATGTTTTTACCAGAGCAAGATCGATACAGTCATTCTAAACAACGTTTAGAAAGCCAAATATGTAGTTTATTTGGTGGACGTATTGCTGAGGAGTTAATTTTTGGCCCTGATAGTGTAACCACAGGTGCCTCTAATGATATTCATCGCTCTACAGAAATTGCACGTAACATGGTCACCAGATGGGGACTCTCTGAAACATTAGGGCCTTTGACCTATGGGGAAGAGGATGGCGAGGTCTTTTTGGGGCATGCCATGGCTAAGCAAAAAGATGTATCAGAGCAGACCGCGGGTTTGATCGATAAAGAAATTCGTAAGATCGTTGATAAAAACTATGAGACTGCTAAAAAGATATTAGAGAGTCACATGGATAATCTCCATGCGATGGCTGAGGCGTTATTAAAATATGAAACCATCGATAAAAATCAAATGGATGATATCATGGCAGGAAAGGCGCCTCGCGAGCCTAAAGGTTGGTCTCCAAAAACTGCGCAGCATGGCCCAACAGATAACAGGGATGGCATGACGAAAAACAGCACTGAGCCAGAAAAAGAAGATAAGCCTTCTTATGGAGATCCTGCGGAAGGTCATTAAAATATGGTAGTGCTTAACGATGGCGAAAAGGATTACAATTTTGCAGGGAGGCAAAAGTAAGTAAGTGAACTACAAAAGAAGATGGTTTGGTACCGATGGCATTCGAGGGACATTTGGCCAGGTACCCATGACACCAGATAAACTCTCTAAATTAGGCTATGTCTTTGGCCAGTATTTACAAAAAGATGGGCACCAAAAAGTCTTAATTGGCCAAGACTCACGACTTTCTAGTGATGTGTGTGTGGCTGCATTATGCACGGGATTATTGAGTGCTGGTGTAGATGTAAAACTGCTTGGTCTGATGCCTACCCCGGGTGTGGCCTATTTGACTCGCACATTGGATGCCGCAGCAGGCATTGTTGTTAGCGCATCTCACAATCCTTTCACAGATAATGGCATTAAATTTTTTAATCATCAGGGATTTAAACTCGATGATCAAACCGAGGCCTATTTAGAAAATAAATGGGACGAGTGTGGTGAGATCAGTCCATCTGTGCATGTGGGGCGTGTCACCGCGATTGCAGACGGTGGACGTCGCTATATTGAGTTTTGTAAAAATACGTTAAATCATAGCCTAGACTTGAAAGGCATGACGATCGTGTTAGATTGTGCACATGGTGCGACCAGTGACATTGCACCTGTGATTTTTGAAGAGTTGGGCGCACAAGTCATCGTGACTGCCGCCGCGCCTAATGGTAAAAATATCAATGCCCAAGTAGGGGCTACTCATCCTGAGCATCTTCAAGCACAAGTATTACAGCACAAAGCCGATCTCGGTATCGCCTTTGATGGTGATGGCGATCGCCTGGTTTTAGTTGATAATGCCGGTTGTATACGAGATGGTGATGATATTCTGTATGTATTAGCCACGGCGCAACAGTCAAAACAAGCATTGACTGGTCTTGTGGGCACGCTCATGACAAATTTAGGTCTAGAGCAAGCTTTAAAATCCAATCATATTCCTTTATATCGTGCCGCAGTGGGTGATAGGCATGTGTTAAGCCTATTACAGGAAAAAGGATTGTGGCTTGGTGGTGAGACGTCAGGACATATCATTGATCTCACTTTAACCACCACAGGGGATGGTATGATTACCGCATTGCAGGTGTTATCTATTCTTTCACATGCTCAAAAAACGCTGGCCTTTTTGCTCAAAGAGTTTAAAAAATATCCACAGGTCATGCTGAATGTGCCAATTGCTCAACTGGCTACTGACTGGAAACAAAAAATGGCAACCCACCAGGCACGGTTAGAGAAAGAGTATCAAGGGCTTGCACGGATTGTGATTCGCCCATCGGGTACTGAGCCGCTAGTCCGTATCATGGTAGAAGCGCAGACTCAAATCTTAGCTCATACCTTGGCATCAGAGTTTGTAGAGCTCGCTATCGCTTAAATCAGACAGAATCTAAAATGTAGGGGCCGCGCCCCTGCCTGGTCCCCAGGCACGCATTCATCATCTGAAACTCCAAACTTGGTTTACCGGTCACCAACAGTTTGTTTTCAAAATAATACCCCCAACCCCTTCTAAATGATAGAAAAACTTGCAACTTTGCTGTAACTTGGTTAGTCTTTGCGCAGCAGAATTGAAGGCAAAAAATTGTAATGAACAGACGTCGTTTAGTAGCAGGTAATTGGAAGATGAATGCCTCAAAAAGCATGGTAGAAACCCTGCTTTCTGAGTTAGTGAGGCAATCCTCTGCTTCTACTAAAAAAGAGGTTTTGGTCTGTCCACCGTTTCCCTATCTCGATCAGGCTGCTGCCCTGTTAGCTGGCTCTTCGATTTTGTTAGGGGCTCAAGATGTGAGCACGAGGGAAGCGGGTGCTTTTACTGGGCAAGTGTCGGCTGGAATGCTCAGAGACGTCGGCTGCCAATATGTCATCGTAGGACATTCCGAGTGCAGACAGTTTATGAAAGACACCGATCAAGTGGTTGCTGATAAATTTTATCAAGCTAAGAAACTTTTTTTGAGACCCATTTTGTGTGTAGGTGAAACGCAGTCGCAACGTGAGGCTGGTGAAACAGAGCAAGTGCTGGCAGCACAGATTGAGGCAGTTTTGGCGCGTGATGTGGACGCTTTTAGTGCGGCAGTAATAGCGTATGAGCCTGTTTGGGCCATTGGCACTGGGCTAAGCGCTTCGCCAGAGCAGGCACAACAAGCACACCAATTTATTAGGAGCATTGTGGCTGAAAAAAATGCTAATATAGCGAGTCGCTTGCAGATCCTATATGGGGGTAGCTTGAAGCCCGAAAATGCAGAGAGATTGTTTGCCTTGCCCGATGTAGATGGCGGGCTAATCGGCGGTGCTGCTTTAACTGCAAGAGATTTTTTGTCCATTTGTGATGCTGCTGAGGTAGAGTGATACCATGTATCCATTAATTTCGATTGTGCATTTAGTAGTTTGTTTTTGTATCATTGGTCTTGTTTTATTACAGCAAGGCAAGGGCGCTGACATGGGTGCTTCATTTGGTGCGGGTTCATCACAAACTGTATTTGGTGCGCAGGGTGCTGCGAATTTTTTTAGCAAATCAACTGCAGTGTGTGCAGCTTTGTTTTTTGCTACTTGTTTATTACTAACCTTGTTAGTTAATGTACAATCAAGGCAGGGCTCTTTGCTTGGAAGAGCGCCCATAGGTAATGTCATGACTCACTCAACCCAGACAGATGATAGTTTGCCAGCGACCCAAACAAATAATGAGTCTAATTTGCCTGAATTACCTCAGTAACATAATCCGTTATTCACGGAAAAAGAATCGTACGCCGAAGTGGTGAAATTGGTAGACACGCTATCTTGAGGGGGTAGTGACGAAAGTTGTGCCGGTTCGAGTCCGGCCTTCGGCACCATGTTTTTAGTTAATCAAATAGGCGGTCCTGATACAGGGTATAGTTAAAGCAGTTGTTTTGACTATAAACGCCTGCCAAGGGGGGTGACTGTGTTATTGAGTGAATACCTGCCTATTTTTTTATTCATGCTTGTAGGCTTAGGCTTTGGTCTATTGCCTATTATCCTCGGTAAAATCTTAAGTCCTCATAAACCCACACCGCAGAAGTTGTCTCAATACGAATGTGGCTTTGAACCCTTTGAAGACGCTCGACTAAAATTTGACGTGCGATTTTATCTGGTTGCCATTCTGTTCATTATTTTTGATTTAGAAATGGCTTTCTTGTTCCCCTGGGCCGTGGTCTTTACTAAATTAGGCAATGAAGCATTTTGGGCCATGATGGTCTTTTTGGGATTATTGCTCATCGGTTTTGTATATGAATGGTTAAAGGGGGCCTTGGAGTGGGAATAGAAGGTGTTTTCAAACAAGGTTTTGTGACCACGACAGCCGATGCTTTAATTAACTGGGCACGTACAGGATCTTTATGGCCAATGACCTTTGGTTTGGCGTGTTGTGCAGTAGAAATGATGCAAGCAGGCGCCTCTCGTTATGACTTGGATCGTTTAGGGGTAGTGTTTCGTGCTTCTCCTCGACAAAGCGATGTGTTAATTGTGGCCGGTACGCTGTGTAACAAAATGGCTCCTGCCTTACGTAAAGTTTACGATCAAATGCCAGATCCCAAATGGGTCATTTCCATGGGCTCTTGTGCCAATGGTGGTGGGTATTATCATTACTCTTATTCTGTGGTGAGAGGATGCGATCGCATCATTCCTGTAGACATTTATGTACCAGGTTGTCCACCAAGTGCAGAAGCGCTTTTATACGGTATCTTGCAACTACAAAATAAAATTCATCAAAAAGATACGATTGCTAGAATTGAGGATTAATCAATGTCATCGGACGTGAATTGGCCAGACTTATTACAAGATAAATTTCGAGCCTATCTGGATGAAATGACTGTGTGTGATGGGCATGTGACCTTAGATGTGCAGCCAGCCCATATCAAGCAAGTATGCACACATTTGAGATCAGATCCGGATTTGTGTTTTGAGCAGTTAATTGATCTCTGTGGTGTGGATTACTTACATTATGGTTTGACCGAATGGGCTACAGACACGGCTACGGCCACGGGTTTTGAGCGTGCTCGGGCTGACTTACAAGCACACACGACCAATCCTCATTGGACGCGCCCTCGCTTTGCAGTAGTTTACCAGCTGTTATCACTACAGTTTAATCGTCGCATGACGGTTCGTTGTTTTGTTCCCGAAGCCCAGCCCATGCTGGAATCTGTAGTACAAGTGTGGGCCAGTGCAAACTGGTATGAAAGAGAAGCATTTGATTTGTTTGGTATTTTATTTCAAGGACATCCAGATCTAAGAAGATTGCTCACGGATTATGGATTTATCGGGCATCCTTTTAGAAAAGATTTCCCTTTGATAGGGCAGGTTGAAGTTCGGTATGACGCAAAATTAGGTCGAGTGATCTACGAGCCCGTCGGAATCGAACCAAGAATATTAGTACCTAAAGTCAGTCGTGAAGACAATCGTTATCAGCCAGAGGAAAAATGACCGCATGACTGAAATACGTAATTATACTTTGAATTTTGGTCCCCAGCATCCTGCTGCGCATGGTGTGTTGCGCCTCATTTTAGAGATGGATGGGGAAGTGGTTCAACGCGCAGATCCACACATTGGGTTACTGCATAGAGCAACTGAGAAATTGGCTGAAAGCAAACCTTATAATCAAAACATTGGTTATATGGATCGTTTGGACTATGTTTCCATGATGTGTAATGAGCATGGGTATGTATTAGCCATTGAGAAATTGCTTGGCATTCAACCACCTATACGTGCTCAATATATTCGGGTAATGTTTGATGAAATTACCCGCCTTTTAAATCATCTACTGTGGTTGGGTGCGCATGCATTAGACATCGGTGCAATGACGGTATTTCTTTACACTTTCAAAGAAAGAGAAGACCTCATGGATTGCTATGAAGCAGTCTCGGGTACCAGAATGCATGCAACGTATTATCGTCCTGGTGGGGTCTATCGAGATTTACCGCATAAGATGCCGAAATACAAAGAGTCTAAATACCACAACCAAAAACAAGTTCAGAAAATGAATCTGAATCGTGAAGGCAGCATGCTGGATTTTATAGAGGATTTCACGAAACAGTTTCCCGCTCGGATTGATGAGTACGAAACCTTATTAACAGACAATCGTATTTGGAAACAGCGTACAGTCGGAATTGGCGTGGTTTCTCCGGAACGTGCGTTGCAATTAGGATTCACTGGTCCAATGTTGCGTGGTTCTGGGATTGCATGGGACTTGCGTAAAAAGCAACCTTATGAAGTGTACTCATTAATGGATTTTGATATTCCTATTGGGACGAATGGGGATTGTTATGATCGCTATTTGGTTCGTATAGAGGAAATGCGTCAAGCAAACCGCATTATTCAACAATGTGTCACTTGGTTAAAAAATAATTCCGGGCCTGTGATTTTAGAAAATCATAAAGTTGCACCCCCTAATCGAGTCACAATGAAAGAAGACATGGAGTCTTTAATCCATCATTTCAAATTATTTACTGAAGGATACGTCGTGCCTGCTGGTCAAGTGTACGCAGCAGTAGAACATCCTAAAGGAGAATTTGGCGTGTATTTGATCTCTGATGGATCAAATAAGCCTTATCGTTTGAAAGTACGTGCACCTGGTTTCCCACATTTGTCTAGTATGGATGAAATGTCTAAAGGACATATGCTTGCAGATGTCGTGGCAATCATTGGTACGCAAGACATTGTATTTGGGGAAATTGATCGATGAACGGTGATGTCGTGGCAATAGAACTACTTTCCCTAGAAGAAAAAAAAGCAATCGATCAGTGGTTAAAAAAGTATCCAGCCGATCAAAAGCGTGCAGCAGTCATGCGAGCGCTGACAATCGTGCAAGAAAATAATGGAGGTTATTTAACCACTCCATTGATGGATGCGGTGGCGGCGTATTTGGAAATACCGCAAATTGCCGTGTATGAAGTGGCGACCTTTTATAGCATGTATGACTTAAAAAAGGTTGGGAAACATAAAGTGTGTGTGTGTACCAATGTGTCGTGCATGTTGCGTGGTAGTGCAGACATTGTTGCACATTTGGAGTCACGCTTGGGCGTTCAAGTGGGCGGCACGACAGCCGATGGTAAGTATACGCTGAAGTCAGTAGAATGCTTGGCTGCTTGTGGTGGCGCACCCATGATGCAAATTGATAAAACGTATTATGAAAATTTAACGCCTGAAAAAATCGACGCCATTTTATCAGAATTGGAGCCAGGCTGATGCTACTGAATCAAGTATGTTTTCGCACCCTGCAGTTTGAGCAACCTTGGTCTTTTGAAAATTACCTGAAAGTGGGTGGTTATCAAGTCCTGAAAAAGATTTTATCCGAAAAAACACCTGCGGAAGAAATCATTGATCAATTAAAACATTCTGGCCTAAGAGGTCGCGGCGGTGCTGGATTTCCTACGGGCTTAAAATGGAGTTTCATGCCACGGAATGCGCCTGGTCAAAAATATTTGGTTTGTAATTCCGATGAAGGAGAGCCAGGTACTTTTAAAGACAGAGATATTTTACGTTACAACCCACATCAATTGATTGAAGGCATGATCATTGGGGGGTATGTGATTGGTGCCTCTGTGGGTTACAACTACATACGTGGAGAATTCTGGGAACCCTATGAGCGCGTTGAGCAAGCCATTCAGGAAGCGATAGCTGCTGGGTTTTTAGGAGATAACATTTTAAATTCAGGGTTTAGCTTTCATCTGCATAATGTGTTGGGTGCTGGTGCGTATATTTGTGGTGAAGAAACAGCCTTGATGGAATCCTTAGAAGGTAAGAAAGGTCAGCCTCGATTTAAACCACCTTTCCCTGCAAACTTTGGTGTCTTTGGTCGGCCTACCAACATTAATAACACAGAGAGTTTTGCCTCTGTGCCCGTGATTTTGCAAAACGGTCCACAATGGTTTGCAGATTTGGGCAAGCCCAATAATGGTGGAACAAAAGTTTTTAGTGTGTCTGGCCATGTTAACAAACCAGGTAATTATGAAATCTCTTTGGGCACACCTTTTAGTGAACTATTAGAATTGGCTGGTGGTGTGTGGAAGGGCCGTAAATTAAAAGCGGTTATTCCTGGTGGTTCCTCAACACCTGTATTGCCTGCCGATATCATGATGCGGTGCACAATGGATTATGACTCTTTAAGTAAAGCAGGCTCCATGTTAGGTGCGGGCTCTGTCATTATCATGGATGACACCACTTGTATGGTCAGTGTTTTAGCTCGCATTTCACATTTTTATTATGAAGAGTCCTGTGGCCAATGTACGCCCTGCAGAGAGGGTACTGGTTGGCTTTCTCGATTAGTGCATCGTATCCAGCATGGGGAAGGCACATTAGAAGATTTAGATGTATTAGACAGTGTGGCAGATAAAATCATGGGTAAAACCATCTGCGCACTAGGGGATGCAGCTGCGATGCCAGTACGCAGCTTTATTAAGCATTTTAGAAAAGAATTTGAGCAGCACATTAAGTAAAAGAGGCATTCAATGGTTTCGATAGAGATTGATGGTCGTGTAGTTGAAGTAGAACAAGGGACCATGATTATTGAGGCGGCAGATTGCGCTGGTATTGGTATTCCGCGTTTTTGTTACCATAAGAAGCTCTCTATTGCAGCCAACTGCCGGATGTGTCTGGTTGAAGTAGCGAATGCTCCCAAACCTTTGCCAGCCTGTGCGACCCCAGTGGCAGATGGCATGGTAATTAAGACGCAATCCAAACGCGCGTTGGATGCACAAAAAGCAGTTATGGAGTTCCTCTTAATTAATCACCCTTTAGATTGTCCCATTTGTGATCAGGGTGGAGAATGTGAGCTGCAAGATGTGGCCATGGGGTATGGTCAAGATTTCTCCCGATTTAGTGAAGGCAAACGCTCTGTTGTAGACAAAGACTTGGGACCACTCATTGCCACAGATTTAACACGCTGTATTCATTGTACGCGTTGTGTACGCTTTGGTGAGGAAGTGGCTGGCTTGCGTGAGTTAGGTGCAACAGGGCGTGGTGAGCACATGCAAATCGGTACGTACATTGAGCGTAGCGTTAAGTCTGAGATCTCGGGCAACGTGATTGATTTATGCCCAGTGGGTGCATTGACCTCTAAACCATTTCGTTTTAAAGCGCGCTCCTGGGAGTTGTTACAATATCCGGGGATTGCTGGGCATGATTGTTTAGGATCGCATGTGTATCACCATGTGTATCAATCTCAAGTAGTACGAGTCGTCCCCCGTGAAAATGAGCAAATTAATGAAGTCTGGTTATCAGACAGAGATAGATTTAGCTATGAAGGGTATACTCACTCTGAGCGTTTGCAACAGCCTATGATTAAACGTCATGGCAAATGGGAACAAGTGGATTGGACCACGGCTTTTTCTTTTATAAAAGATGAATTACAAGCTGTTTTGAATACGGAAGGGCCGGATGCCATTGGCGCTTTGCTTTCTCCTAATATGACAGTCGAAGAGGGCTATCTGTTTCAAAAGCTATTTCGTACGCTTGGTGTCGCTAATATTGATCATCGGCTCTTGCAACAAGATTTTCGCGGACAGATGGCTGCGCCCCTCTATCCTCAGCTGAATGTCACAGTCGCTGCGTTAGAAACACAACCAGTGGTCTTGTTAGTAGGCTCGGATATACAAAGAGAGCAACCGCTTGCGGCAGTCAGATTGCGTAAGTCAGGGGCCAGTACAAAACTGTTTGACATCAATCCTGTGGCATTTGATTTTAATTTTCCTCTATCCGCTCGCATTATTCCGGAGCATGGTAAATTAGTGCAAGGTTTGGCCGAGGTGTTAAAAGCGCTCATTCAACAGTTGCCTAACACACCGGTACCTGCTGCGACTCAGCACTTAATTGAAGCGGTGCAACCCTCTCCAGCAGCTGAGGCAATTGCTGCTGCGCTTGTACAAGCCAATGAAGGTGTTTTATTGCTAGGCGAGTTGGCGCTCAACGCCCCAGACGCCATGATTATTCAATATTTTGTACAAACCATCGCAAGCATAACCAATTTAACAGTCGGGACATTCAGCAGTGGTGCCAATGCAGCCGGTGCTTGGATCAATGGATTAGTGCCTCACAGAGGTTTTGCAGGCGCTAAAGTCAATAAAACTGGCTTAAATGCAAAAGAAATGTTGGAAGCCAACTTGTCGACTTATATCTTGGGTAATCTCGATCCAGAATGCGATTTGCCGAATAGCGCACATGCGTTGTCTGCTTTAAAGCAAGCTAAAACCGTGATTGCATTGACCCCCTATACCTCTGAAGCATTAGAAACACATTGCCATGTGCTATTACCAATTACACCTGTGTCAGAAACCAGCGGTACTTTTGTGAACATCAATGGTCAATGGCAGTCTTTTATTGGCGCTGCTAAACCATTTGCTGAAGCAAGACCGGCTTGGAAAGTATTGCGTGTGTTAGGCAATATTTTAGATATAGAAGGATTTGACCACACCAGTTCATTGGAAGTTTTACAAGAAATCAAAGCAAACTTCAGTGACAAGTATTTATTAAGAGAAACCCTATTACAGCCGCCTAAATCCGTGGAATTAGAGGCCAATCCGAGATTTTTAACTTGGGTTGCAACACGTCCCTCTTATTCGATTGATAATGTATCTCGTCGCGCAAAAAGCTTATCTTCTGCGCAGAGCCAATCCAATATTGCAAAAATGAACGCGCATACAGCACAACAATGGCGTGTTGAGCATGCGCAACCTATTAAAGTGGTCAATGTCAAAACAGATTGTGAAGTCACAATGGATTTAGAAATTGATCAACGCATTCCAAACGGTGTGATCTGGATGCCTTGTGGTATGGAGCAAACCGCTCAATTTGGTTGCGCCTATGATTCGGTGTCCGTAGCAGCCCATGACTAAAAAGGTTAAGTAGGATGTTTGAAACAGTGATGCCCCTCATCTGGGTAATGATTAAAATCCTGTTGATTGTTGTGCCCTTGATGCTTGCAGTGGCGTATTTGACATTAGCAGAGCGCAAAGTCATTGGGTATATGCAATTGCGAATTGGGCCTAACCGCGTAGGTCCCAAGGGTTTGCTGCAGCCGATAGCTGACGGTCTGAAGCTGCTGATGAAAGAGATCATCTTACCGACCAAATCTAACCATTATTTGTATCTCATTGCACCTGTCTTGGCAATTGCACCTGCTTTGGCTGCTTGGGCGGTGATTCCTTTTGGAGAGGGGTTAGTTTTAGCTAATATTAATGCCGGATTGATTTTCTTATTGGCGATGACTTCTCTTGGAGTCTATGGTGTGATTATTGCCGGTTGGTCCTCAAATTCAAAATATGCGTTCCTAGGTATGTTACGGTCAGCCGCGCAAATCGTGTCTTATGAAATTGCCATGGGCTTTTGTTTGGTTGGTGTACTGATGGCCGCAGGCAGTTTAAATCTGACTCATATTGTGATGGCACAACAAGGTGGTTTGTGGCATTGGTTCTGGTTGCCGCTCTTTCCCTTATTTGTGATTTATTGGATTTCCGCTGTGGCAGAAACCAACCGAGCACCGTTTGACGTTGCAGAAGGGGAGTCTGAAATTGTTGCAGGCTTTCATGTGGAATATGCGGGCATGACGTTTGCGATTTTCTTCTTAGCTGAATATGCCAACATGATTTTGTTAGCAACTTTGGCCGCTTTAATGTTCCTGGGTGGATGGTTGTCACCTTTTGATGGCATACCAGTTTTAGAAGTACTGTTTGCTTGGGTGCCAGGTTTGGTTTGGTTAGGTTTGAAAATAAGCTTCTTCTTATTTCTGTATTTGTGGTTTAGAGCCACGTTCCCACGGTATCGGTATGATCACATCATGCGGCTAGGTTGGAAGATTTTTATTCCCATTACACTAATTTGGGTGGTAGTTTTAGCATTTGCGATTAAATGGCACCTTGGCCCTTGGTTTGTATAAAGATGAGCATTTCATGATGAAGGTAAAAAATTGGTTGCGGCATTGGTTTCAAACGCTTTTTTTAGTTGAGCTTTTAAAGGGTTTGAAACTGACAGGTAAGTATTTTTTCGCACGTAAGATTACTGTGCAGTATCCCGATGAACGTGCGCCGAAATCACCACGGTATAGAGGGATTCATGCGCTGAGACGTTACGCCAATGGCGAAGAGCGCTGTATTGCGTGTAAATTGTGTGAGGCAGTTTGCCCAGCATTGGCGATTACCATTGAATCGCATCAGCGTCCGGATGGTTCTAGACGTACTACACGGTATGAGATCGATCTTTTTAAGTGTATTTTTTGTGGATTTTGCGAGGAATCTTGTCCTGTGGATTCGATTGTAGAAACCACTTTTTCAGATTACGCCATTACCAAACGAGGCGATAATATTTTAGACAAGCCTTTATTGCTTGCAATTGGTGATCGCTATGAAGCGCAAATTGCTGCAGAAAAAGCAGAAGACGCACCCTATCGCTAAGGAGACGGGTTATGACGGCCATACAATTCATTTTTTATTTATTTTCGGCGTTAGCCATTGGTTCAGCATTGGCAGTCGTGTGCTCAGATAATCCAGTGCGCTCAGCCCTGTGTTTGGTGCTGGCCTTTTTTTCCAGCGCAGCGCTGTGGATGTTGCTCGAGTCAGAGTTTTTAGCAATCACACTCGTGCTTGTTTATGTTGGGGCAGTCATGGTCTTATTCCTGTTTGTCGTGATGATGATCGACATTGAACAACCTAAATTACAAGTGATTACAACTAAGCATTTACCTTTAGCGCTGTTGGTAGCAATTAGTTTCATGGGGCTGTTGGGTTGGATGCTCAGTGCAAATCAGTTTGGATTATCCGCGTTTACCCCCACACCTAGAGAAGCAGATTACAGTAGCATTGCTGTGTTGGGAGAAGAGTTGTTTAGCCATTACTTGTTTGGCTTTGAGGTGGCAGGGGTAATCTTGTTGGTTGCTATTGTGTCTGCTATTAGTTTGACGTTTCGAGGTAAGCGATCGGGTAACAAATCGATGAGCCCTTCTGCTCAGATTCGCGTACGTAAAGCAGACAGGCTAAAAATTATTTCGATGCCTGCTGAGTTAGGACAGTCACAGACTGGTAAATGCGAGGAGTTGAAATGATTGTACTTGCTGATTATTTGATGGTTTCAGCGGCTTTATTAGTGATCGGAGCCACGGGTCTTTTCCTGCATCGTAAAAACCTCATCATTTTGTTGATGTGCTTAGAGTTGATTTTGTTAGCAGTCAATACAAATTTTATTGCTTTTTCACGCTTCTTAGACAATGCCTTGGGCGAAGTCTTTGTGTTCTTCGTCTTAACCGTGGCTGCCAGTGAGGCTGCCATTGGGCTTGCAATTGTTGTGCTTGTGTTTCGCACACGTAAAACAATTGATGTTGAAGCACTCAACTCTCTAAAAGGATAGTATTGTATGAATACGATAGAGTATCAAACACTCACAGTCGTGTTGGCGCCTTTGATAGGTGCGGCGCTGTCTGGTTTCTTTTGTCGCTGGATTAGCAGACGAGCAGCGCATTGCTTGACGATCCTTGGTGTGGCCATGGCCTTGACTGTATCTTGCCTCTTAGCAAAAACCTTTTTATTAGAAGGGCATCAAGCGTATCAGTGGAATTGGTATACTTGGTTAAACACCGGGCATGTGGGTATACAAGTTGGGTTTTTATTAGATACGTTGTCTGTATTGATGTTAGGTGTGGTAACGAGCGTCTCCTTATTGGTGCATATCTATACCATTGGTTATATGCAGGATGATCCGGGTTACCAACGTTTTTTTAGCTACATTTCTTTATTTACTTTCGCCATGTTAGTGTTGGTGTTATCTAATAATTTCATGCAATTGTTTTTTGGCTGGGAAGCGGTGGGCCTGGTTTCTTATTTATTGATTGGTTTTTGGTTTAAAAAAGAAACAGCCATTTTTGCCAATATGAAAGCTTTTTTAGTAAATCGTGTGGGCGACTTTGGCTTCATCATTGGGATTGCAGCGATCTTCTCAGTGTTTGGCACATTAGAATATACAGAGGTTTTTAATCAAGCCAGCGTGGTTGCTCTGACTGGTCAAAAAATGAATTTTCTAGGTGCAGAGCGTTCCGTCATTACTTTTATATCCATTGCCTTGTTTATTGGGGCCATGGGTAAGTCTGCACAAGTGCCGTTGCATGTCTGGCTGCCTGATTCTATGGAGGGGCCAACCCCCATTTCCGCCCTTATTCACGCCGCAACCATGGTCACGGCGGGTGTTTTTATGGTGTGTCGCATGTCTCCGATTTTTGAGCACTCAGAAACAGCGCTGTCTTTTGTCATGGTGATTGGTGCCACAACTTGTTTCTTCATGGGGCTCTTAGGGCTGGTACAAAATGATATTAAACGAGTCGTGGCCTATTCTACTTTGTCGCAGTTAGGCTACATGGTCGCTGCATTAGGCGCCTCTGCTTACTCGGCGGCTATGTATCATCTCATGACGCACGCATTCTTTAAGGCCTTACTCTTTTTAGGCGCAGGCAGTGTGATCATTGCGATGCACCATGAGCAGGATATTCGTAAGATGGGGAACTTAAGACCCTATCTACCCATCACTTATGTCACGATGTTGTTGGGATCTTTGGCGCTCATTGGTTTTCCCTTTTTCTCTGGCTTTTATTCTAAAGACTTGATTATTGAGTCTGTTCGTCACTCAACCTTGTGGGGTAGTGGCTATGCCAGTTTTTGTGTGACAGCCAGTGTGTTTGTGACAGCCTTGTACTCTTTTAGAATGTTTTTCTTAGTATTTCACACCAAACCTCGTATGGATGCAGACACACAATCGCACTTACATGAATCGCCCGTGGTGGTTTGGTTGCCATTAGTCTGTTTGGCAATTCCCTCGGTTATCTTAGGATATGTCACCTTAGGTACTTTTACAGATGCAACCTTAGCGCACAGTATTTTTGTATTACCTGAACATAATGTGGTTGAGGCAGTACGAGCTCACTTTCATAATCCGCTAGAAACGGGTTTACATTTCACCCATAGCTTACCGTTTTGGTTGGCTTTTGCGGGCGTGTCTACAGCTTGGATAGGTTACGTGTTGTATCCAAGTCTCACAGAGCGCATCAAACAAGCGAATGCATTCTTATATTCTATTCTAATCAACAAATACGGATTTGATCAGTTTAATCAGGTAGTCTTGGCGACAGGTATACGTTGGTTAGCAATGCTGTGTTGGCGTGTGGGTGATCGAACCTGTATTGACGGTGTGATGGTGAATGGTTCGGCCAAAACAGTAAAACTATCGGCGAATTTAATGCGTGGCATTCAGAGTGGTTATTTGGTGCATTATGCCATGGCCATGGTCACGGCTTTGATTGTGATGTCGATCTGGCTAATCTTTAAGAGGTAAGGTGTAAAGCATGCAATTCATCACACAGATCCCAATATTAAGTGTATTGGTTTGGTTACCGATTCTGAGCGGGTTCTTCATTGCCTTTGCAGGACACAACAGACCTGCATTTTCCAGGCAAGCATCATTATTGATCACAGTTTTGTGTTTTGCATTAAGCCTAGGACTGTGGCGGGCATTTGACAGCACAAATCCTGCGTTTCAGTTTGTTGAAAGTAGAATATGGCTACCTAATTTTGACATTGGTTACTATCTCGGGGTAGACGGTTTTGCTGTTCCTTTAATTGTACTCACCTGCTTTTTTTCTCCACTGGTGGTCATCGCGGCCTGGAAAGTCATACAACAACGTGTTTCTACCTATATGGCAGCCTTCTTGATCATGCAAGGGATCCTATGCGGTGTTTTCATGGCTTTGGATGCCATTTTATTTTATTTATTTTGGGAAGCAATGTTGATTCCCATGTTTCTGATCATTGGTATCTGGGGCGGTAGTGAACGCGTGTATGCAGCTATCAAGTTTTTCCTTTATACCTTTATTGGATCGGTGTTTTTGTTAATTGCTTTGTTGTATTTGCATATGACCGCTGTGAAGCAGGGAGTACCTCATACGTTTAGTATATTGTCTTTTTATCACTTGTCTTTAAGCGCAACAGAGCAAGCCTGGTTGTTTTTTGCGATGCTCATCGCTTTTGCTGTAAAAATTCCGATGTGGCCAGTCCATACTTGGTTGCCTGATGCGCACGTACAGGCACCCACAGGGGGATCGGTGATTTTGGCAGCCATCATGTTGAAGTTGGGTGGTTATGGATTTTTACGTTTTATTTTGCCAATTGTGCCTGCCGCTTCTACGCAATATGCCTGGGTTGTGATTGGGGCTTCTTTGATTGCGGTGGTCTACATTGGGTTAGTTGCACTGGTACAACAAGACATGAAAAAACTCATCGCGTATTCTTCTATCGCGCATATGGGGTTTGTCACATTAGGATTTATCATGGCAGGGGTGTTGGTCTCACAACAAAAAATGGATGCTGCTGCGATGGGTATTGATGGTGCCTATATGCAAATGATATCGCACGGGTTCATTTCCGGCGCGCTCTTTTTATGTGTTGGGGTATTGTACGATCGACTACATTCTAGACAGATTAAAGATTACGGCGGGGTAGTGAATACCATGCCTGTTTTTGCCGCCTTTGCTGTCTTTTTTGCGATGGCAAATGTGGGCTTGCCAGGCACCTCCGGTTTCGTCGGGGAATTTTTAGTCATCCTGAGTGTGTTTCAAGCGAATGTTTGGTATGCCATTTTGGGAGCAACCACTTTAATTTTAGGTGCAGCCTATAGTTTGTGGATGGTGAAACGCGTCATTTATGGAGCAGTGGTGAATCAAGGGGTTGCTAAATTAACAGACATTGATGCACGCGAGCTACTGTTTTTAGTGCTCTTGGCTGCCATGGTTTTATTATTTGGCGTGTGGCCAAAACCGCTTTTGGACACGACTGCGTTGGCAACACAAACTTTATTAGGCTTCATGAATCCCTGATCAATATCGCACGAGGCTATCATGCATGAATTGACGTTAGTACTACCTGAGTTGTTTATCTTAAGCATGGCATGTGTGCTCTTGCTGTTGGATTTAATCTTTCCTAAACGTCCTGCAATGATTTTATTGCTGGCGCAAGTAACGGTCTTAGCCGGGGCTTATTTCACTTGGACTTCATTGTCACAAGCAACCACCGTTGCTTTTTATGACCAATGGATTTTAGATAAATTTTCAACCGGTCTGAAATTTGTATTATGTCTGCTGATGTTCGTCGTCTTTACATATGGGGGTAGATATTTATCTCCACGAGGCTTAGCTAAGGGTGAATACTACGTCTTAAGTTTATTCAGTTTACTAGGCATGATGGTGTTGGTGTCGAGCTATAGTTTGCTCACTCTGTATTTGGGCTTAGAGTTGTTATCCTTGCCACTCTATGTATTGGTTGCCTTCCATAGGCAGAATCCTCAATCGATTGAAGCAGGCATAAAGTATTTTGTCTTAGGTGGGTTGGCTTCAGGGCTGATGTTATACGGCATCTCGTTATTATTTGGTGCGACAGGGGAGCTCAGTTTTGTTGGGATACAGCAAGTTTTAGAGTCTGGTGTCGAGGTAAATGCCGTTTTAATGCAGTTTGGCTTGGTTTTTTTATTAGTCGGTTTATTCTTCAAGCTCGGGGCAGCGCCTTTTCATATGTGGGTTCCAGATGTGTATGCTGGTGCACCTAGCTCTGTTGCCTTATTAATTGCGACGGCACCTAAAGTAGCAGCCTTTGGTCTTGCTTATCGATTATTTGCAGATGCTTTTTGGCAATATGCTGACTTTTGGCAGCAATTACTGCTTTTTGCGGGCATTTTGTCGCTTTTTATAGGGAATTTATTGGCAATCGCTCAAACCAATATTAAAAGACTATTGGGGTATTCAGCGGTTGCCCATGTTGGGTTTATTTGCCTGGGATTATTGGTTGGACCACAAGTTGGCTATGTGCCAGCTTTAACCTATGCGCTCATTTACAGTGGTATGACCACGGCGGCTTTCGGTGTAGTTTTGCTGATGTCTAGAGCGGGGTATGAGTTAAATGACATGGATGATCTGCGCGGGCTCTCTGAGCGCAGCCCAATGACCGCGTTTTTATTCATGCTAGTCTTGTTCTCGATGGCAGGCATCCCTCCTATGGTAGGGTTTTACGCGAAATTAGTGGTATTACAAGCATTGGTTGAAACAGGTTGGCTTTGGTTGGCAGTGTTGGCAGTTTTATTCAGTATTTTAGGGGCTTTTTATTATTTGCGCCTGATTCGTATCATGTATTTTGATGCGCCCATCACGTTTGAAGTGCCAAGTGGTGGCAGCGTAGGGATGCGGTTACTGTTGACCGTGAATGGTCTCGCAATGCTCTTATTAGGCCTATTCCCGAGCGTTATATTGGCGTTTTGTCATGCTTTATTAACCAACTAGGCACGTCGTCTCTCGCGGCGTAACTAAGTTATAGATTAAAAAAGCCAGATACAGTATAATGCTTCCATTATCGCGGGGTGGAGCAGTCTGGCAGCTCGTCGGGCTCATAACCCGAAGGTCGTAGGTTCAAATCCTGCCCCCGCTACCAAACAGTCAGTGTTGTACTGAATGATAAGAAAACCCCTTTATGGGGTTTTTTATTAACTAAACTGACTTGTTTATGATTAAAATGGGTTTAAACTAGACATGACGTTAGAAGCACAAGTAACTAAAATTGCTGTACCAATTGTGACAGGGCTGGGCTGTGAGCTTGTAGGAGTGGACATCGTGCCTGGGCAACAAAGTGGTGGGCGTACCACAATCCGGGTGTATGCAGATCAGCCACCCAAAGGGATTCAGTTGGATACTTGTTCACAAATCTCTAGGCAATTGGATACCGTGTTGGCAGTAGAGTTACCAGACATGGACAGCTATGTGTTGGAGGTCTCTTCGCCGGGCCTTAATCGGCTGTTTTTTTCCAGTCAACAAATGGTGCCTTATATTGGGCAAGTGATTAAGATTCGATTACAGTCTCCTATAGAGGGGCGCCGTCAGTGGACAGGTACTCTGATATCTGTAGCGGAAGACGTCGTTGTTTTTGAATCCGAAGGGGAAAAGGTGAGTGCCTCCTTTCATCAGATGGAGAGAGTGCGTTTAGTGCCAGATTTTTCTAACATATTTCGTCAAAAAGACGTGAGGCAGCAGGGTCATGAGCAATAAAATTCAATTGGTAGTTGAATCCGTTTCAAATGAAAAGGATATTCCGAAAGAGGTGGTTTTTGAAGCGTTAGAGGTTGCATTAGAAACGGCAACTAAGAAAAAGTATGATCTTGAAAAGGAATATAAGGTCACTATTGATCGCGCCACGGGTGAGTACGCAACTGTACGTCGGTGGTTAGTGGTACCCGATACCGATCAAGGTTTAGAAAACCCTCATGCTGAAATGTCTTATTCTGCCGCCAAAGAATTGGAGCCAACGGTTGACATTGGTGGATTTATTGAAGAGCCTGTAGAGTCTATCGAGTTTGGACGTATTGCTGCACAAACCGCTAAACAAGTCATTATGCAGCGTTTACGCATGGCGAAGCGTGAGCAAGTTATACGAGACTACGAAGCGCGTATTGGTGAGTTATTAATCGGTCAAGTAAAAAAAGTCACACGTGATTATGTCATTGTAGACTTAGGTAACAACATTGAAGCCATGTTGCGTCGTAATCACATGTTGCCTCGTGAAACCATGCGAGTCAGCGATCGTGTACGTGCTTACCTCGAGGGAACACAAAAAGATCAGCGTGGCCCTCAGTTGACTTTATCCCGAACTGCGCCGCAGATGCTCGTTGAACTCTTTAAGATAGAAGTCCCCGAAATCGGAGATGGGTTAATCGAATTAAAAGGCGCTGCGCGTGATCCAGGTGCACGAGCTAAGATCGCTGTCTTAGCCAAAGACAATCGTATTGATCCAGTAGGTGCTTGTGTGGGTATGCGTGGCTCTCGAGTACAAGCTGTCTCCAATGAGCTTGGTGGGGAGCGAATTGATATTGTGTTGTGGGATGAAAATCCTGCGCAATATGTAATCAATGCGTTAGCACCCGCTGAAGTATCTTCTATTATTATGGACGATGATGCAAAGTCTATGGACGTGATTGTGTCAGAAAGTCAATTACCGGCAGCCATTGGTCGTAATGGGCAAAATGTGAGATTGGCCGGCCAATTAACTGGCTGGGAACTCAATATCATGACAGATGAGCAAGCACAGGCAAAAGAGCAGGACGAAATGGCAACGTTGCTGGCAATGTTTTGCAGCAATTTAAGTATCGAAGAAGAGTTGGCCATGACTTTAGTAGAGTCTGGACTAAACAGCATTGAAGAGATTGCTTATCTGCCTGTTGATGAGTTAATGGATGCATTAGAAGGCATCACTGAAGAACAATTGACTGAGTTGCGTGACAAGGCGCAAACTTATCTGAAGTCTATTAGTAGCACAGGAGCTCGGGGCAGTAATAAAGAGCCATCTACTGAATTATTAAAGATTGAAGGGCTTGAGCGTCATATTGCTTATCGTCTTGCAAATCATAATATCTTGACGGTTGAAGATTTGGCAGAATGCGCAGTAGATGATTTATTGGAGATCGAAGGCATCGACAGAGAAAAAGCTTCTAAATATATTATGGCAGCAAGAGCACCTTGGTTTGAGGCAAGTCAACCCAAGTAGTAATCAAAATTCAAAGCGATATAAAGAAATGACTATGACAAAGCAAGAAGATAAAGTAACAGAATTTACCATTACGAAAGAAAGTGTCAGCGAGTTAAGAGGCGACGGTAATACTGTTAAAGTCGTGAAAAAACAGCGTCGTCGTTTTATCCGTAAACCTAAAGAGGCAATGGTTGACGGTGTTCTAGGAGACGGCGAAGATGCGACGGATGTTGCTGCTGTTGAAATAGAAGAGATCAGTGTAGACGCCGTAAAAGCAGCTGAGCACGTTGAGGAAGCAGTAGACTTAGCTGCCTCATCCGCGGAAGCGGCTCGAGGGGCACAAGAGCCAATTTTGGAGCAAGATTTGCTTGCGCAAGTGGCGCTAGAAGCCTTTGAGGTAGTCCCAGAAATCGTGCCGGCTATAGAGCCTGCGGCTGAAGACAAAACTGCTCATGCCAAAAAAGACAAGAAAAGTGTCCTGAAAAGTGAAGTAGAGGAAACAGAGGGCAGTGTAGAAGACGCGAAAGCAAAGCGAGGCAATCGTTCTGTTAAAAAAGCGAAGCCTGCTCGAGGTAAGGCAGATTATCTGGCTGTGTTAGATGCGCCTGATGAAGAAGTGCAGGACGCAAAAACTCGCTATCAGAAGCGACACAAACCGCGCATAGCGCCTGCTAAAGTTAAACATGCTTTTTCAGTGCCAACTAAGCCTATGATTCATGAAGTCTCCATCCCTGAAAACATTACTGTTGCAGATTTGGCTCAAAAAATGTCTGTGAAAGCCACAGAGGTCATTAAGAAATTAATGTCCATGAATGTGATGTCCACGATTAACCAAGTCATTGAGCAAGACGTAGCCTCTTTAGTGGTTGAGGCAATGGGACATATCCCTGTTGCTGTGAAGTCAGATGCATTAGAAGACGAGATCAAAGTGATCAACTCTGAAGCATCCATGATCCAGAGAGCGCCTATTGTGACCATCATGGGTCACGTTGACCATGGTAAAACCAGCTTACTAGATGCAATTCGTCGCACGAAAGTGGCGGCAGGTGAGGCAGGTGGAATTACGCAACATATCGGTGCCTATCATGTAGAAACACCGAGAGGCATGATTACCTTTTTAGATACACCGGGTCATGCGGCCTTCAGTGCTATGCGGGCTCGAGGCGCTAAATGTACGGACGTGGTTGTTTTGGTGGTTGCAGCCGATGATGGCGTGATGCCACAAACCATAGAAGCCATTCAGCATGCCAAAGCAGCGAAAGTACCTGTCATTGTCGCTGTCAATAAAATGGATAAAGAAGACGCTGATCCTGATCGTGTGAAAAGTGAATTAAGTCAACATGATGTGATCGCAGAAGACTGGGGTGGTGACACGCAGTTTGTGCCTGTATCCGCTAAAACTGGTCAAGGGTTAGATGAGCTCTTGGAAGCCATTTTGGTACAGTCAGAAATTCTGGAGTTATCTGCCATGGGTTCTGGGCTAGCCAGTGGTGTCATCGTTGAATCTCGCTTGGACAAGGGGCGTGGCGCAGTCGCAACGGTACTTGTGCAAAATGGCGTGCTCCAACAAGGTGATATTTTGCTCTCAGGTGCACAGTTCGGTCGTATCAGGGGCATGATAGATGAGAACGGCCATTCAGTGAAAGAAGCCGGTCCTTCTATTCCAGTGGAAGTCTTAGGACTTTCATCACCAGCCATCGCAGGCGATGAGTTTGTGGTAGTGACTACAGAGCGCAAAGCCAGAGAAGTGGCGCTTTTTAGACAAAGTAAATATCGCCAACATCAAGTGGAAAAGCAGCAGTCTTCTCGATTGGAAGGTTTCTTAGATCGCATGCAGACGCAAGCCATTCCGCAATTAAACATTGTGTTGAAGACCGATGTGCAGGGTTCCGTTGAAGCATTAGAGACTATTTTGCAAAACCTGACTACAGAAGATGTCAAAGTCAATGTTGTTGGTCGAGGGGTCGGTGGAATTAATGAGTCCGATGTCAACTTGGCGATAGCTTCTAAGGCAATATTGATTGGTTTTAACGTGCGCGCTGATGCGGTTGCACGTAAATTGCTAGAAAGTGAAGGCATTAAAGTGCATTACTTCAGCGTGATTTACGATGCAGTAGACACAGTAAAAAGTGCAATTTTTGGTATCACTGGACCTAAGTATAAAGAAGTCATCGTTGGCTTGGCGCAGGTCAGAGATGTCTTTAGATCCTCCAAATTTGGTGCCATTGCAGGTTGTATGGTTATCGAAGGCTTAATGCGACGTGATCTGCCAATTCGGGTGTTACGCGATAACATCGTGATCTATAAAGGCGAATTAGAATCCTTACGTCGCTTTAAAGATGACGTGAAAGAGGTGCGTCATGGCATAGAATGCGGTATTGGTGTTAAAGATTATAATGACATCAAGGCTGGCGATCAGGTTGAGTGTTTTGAAATGGTGGTAGAAGAGGTAGATCGTACATGAGCCATCGAGCATTGCGTGTTGGCGAGGCCATCCAGCAACATCTTGCGGTGTTGTTGCAGAGAGAAATCAATGATCCACGGGTAGGCATGGTTACGGTTGCTGCCGTGGATGTGTCTCGTGATTTAGCGCATGCAAAAGTCTATTATAGTGTGTTAGATGAAAATAAAGTTAAAGAAACGCAAGAAGGCTTAAAGCATGCTTCAGGTTTTTTAAGAACTTTATTAGCAAAGAAATTAAATATTCGACACGTCCCTTGTTTGCACTTTGTCTATGATGATACAACTCTAAAAGCTAATCGGATTTGTTCATTAATCGATCAAGTGCTGCATAATCCATCCACGAGTGCATAAATTGTATGATATCCGGCGTATTACTGGTTAACAAACCTACCGGTTGCACATCCAATCAGGTGTTGCAACGTTTCAAAAAACATTTTCGATTCAAATTTAAAGTGGGTCATACTGGTTGTTTAGATCCGCTTGCAACTGGTGTATTGCCAGTTGTAATTGGACGAGGCACACGCTTTGCAGATTTTTTAATTGGCTTAGATAAAGCTTATACAGCCACTGTCATGCTGGGAAAAACGACAGATACGGGAGACAGTCAAGGCGAAGTATTAACTACCAGCTCGGTACCGGTATTAAATACTGAGCAATTAAATCAGGTACTACAGACACTGCTGGGCACCATCGAGCAACAATATCCAGCGTATTCAGCCTGCCGTCATGAAGGTAAGCGTTTCTATGAGTTGGCGAGGGCAGGTAAACCTATCCCTGTCAAAACTAAACAAGTGGTGGTCAGAGACATTCGATTGTTATCTCATGAGCATCCGACTTTTAGCTTTAGTGTAGACGTGACCAAAGGCACCTATATTCGCTGTTTGGCGGAGTCTATCGGTGAAAAATTAGGGTGTGGGGCACACATCACGGCATTAAGGCGTGATCGAGTTGGGGGCTGGTTACTTTCCGAGTCTTACGACTTGGAGACAGTCTTAACTTGGGATTACCAGCAATTACAGCAGCA
>JAHFQF010000153.1 GCA_023266435.1 Legionellales bacterium
CCTCAAATGCTACAGCGCTCTATGCAAACCTTGAACCCACAACCTGTAGTACTGCCTGATGCTGAAGCTGCTACACCTACCTCAGAGGCTGTCTCTGCACAACCAGCAGCCACGCCCACGACTGCGGTACCCGCGGCTTCTGTACCTACAGCCTCTGTACCTGTCTCAGCACCTGCAGCTGTTCCTACACCTGCAGTTTCTGCCCCTGCCCCTACAAGCATTGCTGTAGAAACGCCCTTACAAACACCTGCACCACAGCAGCCAGTAATGCCTGCGTCTAATACCCCTGAGACAAAAGCATCACCTAGCAAAGAGACGGACACGAAAAAATAACAGGTCGTATATCCGACCTCTCCCACATGAATTGTGGGAGAGGGGATTGGTAGACTGGCGGCTTGTGCGCAGGAAGTAGCAAAGATGCGTGAAGGTAGGCTGCGTCACCTCTGGACGCCTATCGGCGCTGGGCTGGCATGAGACCCTCTGTCTCGGATTTTGAAGCATCTAGGGTATATTACTCTTTGCACAGTTACGATAAATAGGATGAGCGTCTCTAAGCAGTCTTTTGATTGCTATCGTCTGATTTTTTAGATTGAAGCAGTGTTTTTAATTGATGCCAATAATGTTTGATTGCATTGATGGCTGGGTGATGTGGATAATTCACGAGCAAATAATCTAATACATGCTTAGCTTGTTTTTGGTTATTCATTTGGGTATCAAATGCTTGAGCAAGCCATAAGTAGCACCAAGCAATGTCATCGTGTGGATTGGTGCGTTGATGTAAATGATTGGCCAGATGAATAATGGTGATCCATTTTTTTGCTTGTAAGCAGGCTTCTGCCAATTGACGAACAACTCTTGGATTTTGTAGGCAAAAAGCTGGGTATTGGCGAGCGATTTCTTGATAGAGATTTAATCCACTGGCAATTTGGCGCTCTTTGATGAATTCTGCGATGGCTAATCTTCCATAGGTTAACACTTCTTTATAGGCTTTGAGGCTAAGCGCAGTGTCAATCGTTGCTTTGAGCAGGCCTTGGTGAGTGGGTAGTTTGCTCAATCCATAACGGAAAGTTGCCAATGCTTTGGCGGGTTGACCTTGTTGTTGATAATAGTTTGCTAGTGAAAAAATCTGATCTATAAACGGCATGTTTTTTTGAATGGGTCTAGGTGCTTGCTCTACGATGGCTTTAACAGCCTCGGGAGTATGTAAAGGTTGCTCGGTTTGCTCAATCTTAGGTTTAGGTTGGAAAAAGTTAGTTTCCATGGCTGCAGGCTCGATTGCGCTTTCTAGGGTGGTATTAGAAAATTCAACAGATTCTTTAGCGGGGCTTAAAGTGGGTTGTACTATGATGGCTTTTTTACTGAACCATTGAAATCTGGATTTGGATTTTTGTGTGCTTTGTGCAGGAATAGGCAATGATTTTAGACGTTGTGCCCAATCGATAATCATAACGCTGAGTAAATAGCCACCTAGGTTGAGGCAAACTAACCAAGCTGTGGCAGGTGTCATAAATTGGTATAATAGCGGTAAGCTCAGATTGAAGCCGATGGTTAGGCTCAGTGTAAACAACCAAGGGGTCAAGAGCTGCCATCTGGCATAACGTATGGTTTGCGCAATGGCTTTAATTTGCAGTGCGCTGCGGAATGACGCATGGCTAGCGACAGTTGCAATCATGCTGGTGCATAGAAAACCAAGTGTCAATGCAGTACCGAGTTGAATCATGGGATCTGAATAGAGAGCGAAAATCACTTGTCCTATAAACGCAGTGGCTCCGACTATACCAGTCAGCATAAAGAAGCCAGGCCAGTAACGGTTAAATAATAAGCCGGAGAACGAGGGTACGGTAGGGAAGTGCCAGATGGCATGAGAATACAACCCTGTGATGTAGCGCAAAGAGCAAAAACCAATCACGAGATTCATTAATAATCGAGTATCTGCTGCATCGTAGAGTGGCGTTACTAAAACCAATCCACTTAACAAAGAAATAAATCCTACACAGGCCGTGGTCAGGGGATACATGGCCAGACGGGTTAGTTTTGGACGTATGGGTGTTTGGTTCATACCTTAACTATAATCCAAAATTTGTAATTACCCAGGAATTTCACAGGATTTTTATTGTGCAGCGCGAGGCATTAGTGAAATGACATTCGATTGTCGTCTTTTAGAGCCCATCTGTTTTTAAATTAAGCGTTTTTGCTATGATAAGGTAGGGAACCTACAAAAAATAATTTAAGGGTAGAATAATGGATATCAGCGCCTTGCAAAATCTTTCGCAACAGTCGCTAGTTTTACCTGTCTTGATCCAGCTTGCAGCCATTGTGTTGGTGGCACCTTTGATGGCCATGTTAGCCAGAATGTTAAATCAGCCTGCAGCAGTGGGCTGGATTGCCGCTGGCATTTTCATGGGCCCTTCTTTTTTAGGTCAATATTTCCCGCTGATTTCGCAGTGGATTTTTGCATTGGATCAATTGGGTTATGCGCCTGCTGAGAGTGCCTTGATACTACCGCATATTTTTTTCATATTAGCAGAAATTGGTCTGATTTTGCTTTTATTTATCACAGGTATTGAGCATAACTTCAGTCATTTAAAAAGCAACGGGAGATCAGCTGCAATGATTTCTATTGCAGGTATTGTGGCGCCCTTTCTGTTAGGAGTCACCGTAGCCTATGGTATGCATGATTATATTGCCCCCAATGTTTCTATGCTTGGTTTTTGCCTGTTTGTAGGCACATGCCTGTCTATTACCGCATTGCCGATTTTGGGAAAACTCACGATGGAATTAGGGATTTCTCGCACGAAATTAGCTGCTGTGACTATCTCAGCAGGCGCCACAGGAGATGCGGTGGGTTGGATCATGTTAGCAGTGGTGGCCGCCATTGTGAAAGCGCAGCTGGACTGGTCTGCCATGATTGTTATGATAGGTGCAGCTTGCCTGTTTTTGGCGGTGATGCTAACGATCGCTAGACCGATCCTCACTCAAATTATCTCGACCCATTTACAGAACAATCAGGGCAAACTCAGCCGAGATGCATTGGCTTATTTATTGGTGTTTGTCATTCTGTGCGGCATTGTGACGCACGTGATTGGTATTTTTGCTTTATTTGGTGCCTTCTTAGCTGGTGCTATCTTATCTAAAATTGAAGGATTACGAGAAGCTGTCAAAGAAAAATTACAAGATGTAGTGGATATTCTTTTTCTACCCATTTTCTTTACTTACACAGGGTTGCACACAGACATTAATGCCTTTAATAGCCCAATCTTATGGGCTTTGTTTGGCCTGCTCTTGCTGGCAGCAATTGTGGGAAAATTGGGAGGGTGTTACCTGGCCGCGCGCTATACTGGCTTCTCAAACCGGGAGGCGCTCTGTATTGGGAGTATGATGAACTGCCGCGCTTTAATGGAGCTCATTGCAGTTAATGTTGGCGCTAAATTAGGTGTGATTCCTGATAGTATGTATACCATGCTTGTATTCATGGCCTTGTGCACAACAGTAATGACTACACCACTACTCTATCGATTCAAGGATGGCACTGAGCTAGAAGAGCCTATGAATAAATCTGGTTTCTTTAAAAATTCTTCCACTAAGCAAACATCTGAAACTACATCCTCACAGGAGGTTTAGCTTAACTGATGGCATAACGATGTGCATGAATCGCAGGTAGAAACGGTTCCGGGTCGAGTTTTTGATCGGTGCGTGATTGACGATGAATGTTTTTAATTTGTTTAATTTTAGGTGGCTTAAAAGCGGGCATGGCTGTCATTTCATTGGCTGGGAAAAAGACAGGTAAGCTGCCTTTAATCATGCGACGTTCAATGCCTGAGGCTTTATCACCAAATACGAGGTTGGTTCTTAGATGCGGGGCGAGCTCTTGTACAATGGCTAATTTTTCTTCTTTAGGAAGCGCTAGGACTTTTTCCATTTGACGTTGGATACCTAGGTCGCTGCCTTTCTTTTTTAATAGCTGGAGGGCTTCTTCTTGAGAAATGCGTTTAATGGCTCTGGTATTGGCCCAAGTCCAGCTGAGTTTGGTGGGCGCTTTGAGTAATGTAGGGATAAGGCGATAGCACTGTTTCAAATGCAGACGTGCCAAGCCCATTTTTTTTAGTAACAGGCGCGTTTGCTCAGGTCTTTGCCCTAAAATGTTCTCCATGGTTTCTGTGAGATAGGGATCATGTAAGGGTACTTTGGCTGCTTTTAAAGTCAACATGGCTTTTTTAAATTGAAGCTTAGCTTGGTTGAGGGCATGGAGTGCATCTATGGTTGGTGGATTTGCGCCCAAGAAACCAACACATAATAAAATTTCACGCGGCGCCTGTTTTGGTAAGTATTCAAGCTGAGATATTTGCTTAAACGCAAATGCGCGCAACTGATAACCTGATAGGTTACTATCAGTCTCCTGAATCCAGCCCAGCAGTTGATGATCTTGTAATAAAGTCTGTTGTAAATCTGCCAGGCGATCTTGGAGGGCAGAAAAGCTTTCTAATACTTGGATACGAATCAGAGTAAGATCATCAGTCATGGTGACACTCCATGCTTGCGAGTACAATACTGTAACACAGATATACCCAAGATACTTTGCTATAAACTACGCATTTTGAATTATCTTGAGTCTATACCCAAGATACTCCAAAACATAGCATTTTGAAGTAGCTTGGGTATATATTCAGTATGATTGATTCTAAAGTAAATTTTCCACGCAGGTAACGGGTAGTATCATTATGATCAGCGGTCAATTAAGAAAAATGGGTGCGCAAATCGACAGTACTTCGGGGACCTCAGTAACCATGGGGCATGGCGCAGAAGCACAGGCAGACACAAAGCCAGTGGCATATCAGCTAATAGTAGGCCCCATGCATGTGCCATTAAATCCGCATATTGGCAAAGAAATCACGCTTTCTTTCCTGAACCGCATTACTTGTGTACATTGCAGTCGAGAAATGAGTAAATCTTATAACCAAGGATACTGTTACGTCTGCGCGCGCAATTTAGCGCAATGTGATTTATGTATTATGAAGCCACATACTTGCCATCATCATTTGGGCACTTGTAGAGAGCCTGCTTGGGGTGAGGCACACTGTATGCAACCGCATTATGTGTATTTGGCTAACAGTTCTCATTTAAAAGTGGGCATCACGCGCAAAGGACAAATTCCTACGCGTTGGTTAGATCAGGGGGCGGTACAGGCACTGCCTTTATTTTATACGCGCACACGCTATCATGCGGGACTAATCGAGCATTGCTTGACGCGCTATGTGGCAGATAAAACCAATTGGCGTGCTTTATTTAAAGACAATATTCCTTTACTGGATTTGCCACAAGCTGCGCGTGAATTATTTCAAACAGCCGAAAAAGACTTACAGCAACTTCTCAAACATTATCCAGAGATGCAAGCTTCAGAAATTCAACCACTCTTAGATGATTCGCATGCCTTTGTATACCCTGTTGCCGTCTATCCTACAAAAGTTCAATCTTTAAGTTTTGATAAACAAGCACGCATTCAAGGAACATTGCTAGGCATTAAAGGACAATATCTGATTTTTGATAGTGGAGTACTGAATATCCGTAAGCACGGTGGTTATCATGTGGCGATGGAGTATTAATATACCCAAGATACTTCAAAATGCGTAGTTTATAGCTACTCGAGTTTAGCCAGATGAAGTTTTCCGAACCAAGGAAGAGTCGTCGATACTATTGTGAGTTGAGGAAGGCTGCAGAGGGTTAAATTCGAGTAGCTAGAAACAGGTATTTTGGAG
>JAHFQF010000008.1 GCA_023266435.1 Legionellales bacterium
CTCACAGCAATGTTAGGCGCCTGGTTTGGGTGGCAACAATTGCCCTTAATTGTCTTTCTATCTGCTTTCATTGGTTTATTTTTTGGTATGTATCATATCCTCATTAAAAAACAATCTAAAGACACGCCCTTCGCTTTTGGCCCATTTATTAGCTTAGCTGGCATCGTAGCCATGCTATGGGGCAACCAACTCTTACGCATTTTTTAAAGGCATATAGCATGCAATGTATCGTTTTAACCGGGGGGATTGCCTGCGGTAAATCAGCCGCCGAAAAATTCTTCATTGAGCTTGGTGTTCCTGTCATCGACGCAGATGTCATCGCAAAAGAAATCACCAGCCACAACTCCCCCTATCACCACCACATTGTTGCGCATTTCGGAGCTGATTTTTGCCAGCCAGATCAAACACTGAACCGCAAAGCGCTCGCACGTCATATTTTCAAAAATCCAACTGAAAAAAAATGGTTAGAAACGTTGCTACACCCCCCCATATTGGAGCATATTGTACAACGCATACAGGCACTTAAGGAAAACCCATCTACCCCCTATTGCCTAATTTTCTTGCCACTCTTGGCTGAGATCAGGGAGCGCCCGGCTTGGATAGATGCGGTAATCGTCATGCTGTGTCCCCCTGCAGTACAATTACAACGACTATTACAGAGAGAGCCCGAGGATGATCTGTTATCAGCACGACATAAGATTCAGGCGCAAGCCAGTACTAATCAGCGTCTGCACTTAGCTGATTATACCTTGCACAATGACGGTACACTTGCTGACTTAAAGACTCAGGTGTATCATCTCCATCAACGATTACTGCATGCTGCTTCCACTTGAAAAGGATCATACAAAAATGGATAAATTTTTAACCTTTGAGCAACCTCTCAATGAAAAGATGCGCGCATTTTTACGAGTAGAGCATCTAATCAAGCATGCTAAGCACGCGCTAAACCAGGAAACGCTCTGGGATACACGCAGCGGCATCAATGCCTTTTTAGATATCATTGAACTGATGGAGCGCATTGATTTGCGCCATGAGACCAGCAAAGAATTAGAACGACTACAAACACTCTTTCAACACTGGCAAACCAATGCCTCTGTTGACCCTGAGCGTATAGAAGCGGTACTTGAGCAGCTTGAGCAACAGTCTCAAACTGTGCAGAGCATGCCCTCTAAACTAGATCACACACTACGCCAGCATACTTTTTTAAATCAAATTCGTCGTCGTACTACGATTCCTGGTGGATGCTGCTCATTTGATATCCCTGCCTATCATTTTTGGTTGCATAAACCTTTTGAGAGCAGACAGCAAGACATTCATGACTTTTTGGTGACCATTAATCCTTTATGTGATGCCATTCATTTCATTTTGAGCATTGTACGCCAAAGTGCAAAGCCGACCTCAGAGACTGCTTCGAATGGATATTATCAAAAGCACTTTCATAGTACAGTGACCCCGCAATTGGTACAGGTACATATTTCTCAATCGCTGCCTTATTATCCTGAAATCAGTGGCTCTAAGCATTGCATTAACCTACGCTTCCTTGCGCAGCCAGAGACCCTCTCAAAGCCAGCCAATCAAGCAGAGGATGACGTACAGTTTTATTTAAGCTGTTGTGGACTCTAAAACCTCTCTAGCGTTTACCACTTACCCCCACGACAAATCCCATGGGGGTAAACCTGCCTTGATCGCAAGCGTATACCCAAGAAACTCCACAATACATGTTTCTAGCTACTCGACTTTAACCCTCTGCGCCCCCCCCTCCTCGCCTCGCAATAGTATCGACTATTCCTTGGTTCGAAAAACTTCATCTCGTTAAATTCGCTTTGCTATAAACTACGCATTTTGAAGTATTTTGGGTATATACACTGATGCAGCACAACATTGCACTTGCCAACCTGAAATTAGTTGACTATCTTTTTAACATCTCTTAATTTTTGTTTTGCAAAACAAAGGATCCGTGATGATGATTAAAAAGATAGGTGCTCTCAGTTTACTCTACGGTCTTATATTGACATCTACACCGACCCTTGCAAACTCATCCAGTAATGCTTTGTATGGGCGGCTTGATATCGGTTGGAGCCATATGCTTGAAGATGACATCCGTTTCGTTTTAAATGACGGAACAAATATGTCTGGCCAGGCTAACTATACCGATGGTAAAAGCTATCAATTAGGTATTGGTAAACGAATGAATTCTCTCATTAGAGAAGAGCTCGCTTTTATAGTAACCACTGGCAATAACCCCAAAATACAAGCACAAACTACTGTACTCTCTTCAAAAACAGACTCTATGGCTGTTTTTGCAAATACTTATGTCGATTTACAACATTATGTGAAAGATTATTTAATAGGCTACAACCCCTACCTAACAGCAGGTTTTGGGCTCTCTAGAAATCATATGGATTATTTAGATAATGTCTCTCCTGACACAGGTCCTGCTGGTCGTATCCAAGGAAACTCTGACTATAAAATGGCTTGGCAAGTAGGTGGCGGTATCTCTTGGCAACTGAATAGAAAAACTGATTTAGATCTGGGCTTTAAACATTATGATTTTGGTAGCATTCACTCTTCTATGAATGACACCATCCAAGCCGGTGATTTAAGAAAACCTGCTGTATTTAATCTACGCTCAGTACAAATCCAACTAGGGGTCAGATACGCATTTTAATTGAACCCAAACTCGTCAGCATGAAAAAGGGCCCCTCTTCTAGGGGCCCTTTTTTTTAAGCGTTCAAGTAGTATCGAGGAGCTGTGTCGTTTGGATAATCTACTCAGCTCTCCAAGTGTCACTATTACCTTTTGAACAGTTACCTTTTTTAAACTTCGAATCAGGATTAATTCACTAAGACCCCGTGACATTGCTTAAATTTCTTTCCAGAGCCGCATGGGCAAGGTTCGTTCCTGCCAATCTTATGCGCCTCAGCACTGCGGACAATCTCTGCTTGCTCTTGTGCAATCACAGAGGCATGCTCATGCTGATAATTTAATTGTCGTTCATCGTTTTGAGGCTCCGCAGTAGGAGGCATCTGTGCCTGAATCTCTAAACGAGATAAAGTACCAATTAAGTCCCGTTTGATATTATCCAGCATATTAGTAAATAAATTAAAAGCCTCACGCTTGTACTCTTGTTTCGGATCCTTTTGCGCATAGCCTCTCAAATGAATACTTTGCCTCAGGTAGTCCAACGCAGCCAAATGCTCTTTCCAATGAATATCTAATAATTGCAACATCACTGCTTTTTCCAGCCGTCTAAATCCTGCAGCTTCTACAATGGATTGCTTGGTTTGATAATTAGATTCCATGATCTCGATGGTTTTTGCATGTATATCTTGTTGCGTTAAATTCAAATTTTCTTTGAGCCATGCTGAAATCGGCGCTGTGGTATTAAACTCAGCTAAAAGACGCTGTTCACACTCTTCAATATTCCACAGATCAATCATCTGCTCGGCAGGTAAATACTCTTCTAATACAGTAGCTATGACTTCTTGACGTATTTCCTGAATGCTTTCAGACAAGTCTTCACTGACGACGATGGCATCCCTTTGTGTATAAATCACTGTGCGTTGATCGTTAGCCACATTGTCGAACTGTAACAGTTGTTTACGAATATCAAAGTGATAGCCCTCTACTTTGCGTTGCGCATTGGCAATGGCTTTATTGATCCAAGGATGCTCAATGGCCTCGCCTTGTTTTACGCCCAATTTACGCATGAGATGCTGCATTTTATCCGACGCAAAAATACGCATCAACGCATCTTCTAAAGACAAATAAAAACGACTGGAACCTGGATCACCTTGACGTGCACAGCGTCCACGTAATTGATTGTCTATACGACGAGATTCATGGCGCTCTGTCCCAATAATATGTAATCCGCCAACTGCGACGACTGCATCATGTCTTGCTTGCCAATCCGCTTTCACTTTTTCACGTATACTCGCGTCGTCTTCAGGAATTGCTTTCAGCTCAGCCGATAAGCATCCACCCAAAACAATATCTGTACCACGTCCCGCCATGTTGGTTGCAATGGTTACTGCACCAGGGCGTCCAGCTTGCTCTACGATTAAAGCTTCTTGCTCATGATATTTCGCATTCAGTACTTTATGAGCAATGCCTTTCTTCTTTAGAAGATCAGACAAAAACTCAGAAGTTTCAATGGCAATTGTCCCGACTAAAACGGGTCTTTTCTTTTCCATACAATCGCGAATATCTGAGAGAATATTTTCAAATTTCTCAGACTGAGTCAGATAGACCATATCGCCCAAATCAAGACGTTGGCACGGCCTGTTAGTTGGGATCACAACCACTTCTAAACCATAAATTTGCTGAAACTCAAACGCTTCAGTATCTGCCGTACCTGTCATTCCAGCTAATTTTTCATATAAACGGAAGAAATTTTGAAAGGTAATAGACGCCAATGTTTGATTTTCGTTTTGAATAGGCACAGCCTCTTTGGCTTCAATGGCTTGATGTAATCCATCAGACCAACGACGTCCTGGCATCGTACGGCCTGTATGCTCATCGACAATGACCACTTCTCTGTTGGTAACGATATAATCGACATCACATTTAAATAGCGCATGCGCGCGCAGTGCTGCGGTCACATGGTGCATTAAGATCATGCTTTGTGGGCCATACAAACTTTGACCCGCTGTCAATAATCCTTTTTCTATGAATAACTCTTCGATGTGCTGATGCCCACTTTCCGTTAAAAATGCTTGTTTGGATTTTTCATCCAAACAATAGTCACCAGGTTGTTCTTCGCTCACCTGTAACTTCAAGCAGGGAATCAATTCATTAATTTTTAAATACAACAATGAGCTGTCATCAGAGGGGCCAGAAATGATTAACGGCGTTCTGGCTTCGTCAATCAAAATAGAATCCACTTCGTCTACGATGGCATAAGTAAGTGTGCTTTGTACCCACTCTTCAGCACTTTGTGCCATCCGATCGCGTAAGTAATCAAACCCAAGTTCGTTGTTCGTGGCATACACAATGTCACAGGCATAAGCAACGCGCTTCTCAGGGCGTTTTTGACCGGGCACAATAACGCCTACGGTTAGACCTAGCCCCGTATATAATGGGGACATCCACTCTGCATCACGCTTTGCCAAATAATCATTTACCGTGACTACATGCACTGATTTACCACTGAGTGCATTTAAATACACGGCTAAGGTAGCAACCAGGGTTTTACCTTCCCCAGTAGACATCTCTGCAATTTTTCCTTCATGTAACGTGATAGCACCAACAAGTTGGGAATCAAAATGTCGCATACCTAGAAAGCGTTTTCCTGCTTCCCGGACCACCGCAAATGCCTCGGCTAATAAACTATCTAAACTTTCGCCTTGCTGGTGACGCGCTTTAAATGCCTCTGTTTTAGCCCTAAGTTGATCATCTGTCAAACCTACTAGGGTTTTTTCTAAGGCATTGATTTGTGATACTTTTTCTTGATATTGCTTCAATAGCCGCTCATTACGGGAACCAAATATTTTTTTTGCTAAATTTGCCAACATATTCATTTGCCTAAAAATCTAGATGAAAAACATGCGATTTTGATTGGTTTATACTATATCATAAAGAGACGATGAAAACCCTAAACCAGCTATTAGACAGCCCGCAGTCTGATTTGCAGCAGATGCTGCAAAAGGCACAGCAAATTGAAAGATTACAACGCTTTCTACAGCCTTTTTTACCCGAGCCCATACGCACTGAATGTACCATTGCCAACTATCAGCTGAACCAGTTAAAAATTCTGGTCAGCAACGCCAGCGTTGCCACCACTGTGCGCTTCTTAGTTCCTAAACTATTGGGCCATCTGCATTCAAAACCTCATTGGCAGTTTTTTCAAGACATTGCAATTTCAATCCAAAAAAGGCCGCCCCTCGAGTTTATAGTCGAAGAGCCTATCAAAAATCAACCTAAAAGAGACATACCCCCTGAGGCCATGGAGGGATTTTTATGGTTAGCGACCCAAGAGGAAGATAAAGAGTTACAGCGAGTATTAGAGAAGATAGCTAGAAAAAAATAACCTTGTAGTGGTAGGGTGTTACCCTACCATCAGCTCACCACCAACAGGTGAATAGGATACTGGTGCTGGCACATCAGCGTCTTCGAAAGTCACGATTTCCCAGGCTGATTTGTCAGCCAATACTGCACACAGCAGTTTATTATTCAATGCATGTCCAGGCTTATGACCACGAAAAGCACCTAATACGCTGTGCCCTAACAGGTACAAATCACCCACAGCATCCAAAATTTTATGCCGTACAAATTCATCGTCATAGCGCAAACCATCGTCATTTAAAATGCGGTACTCATCTAAAACAACCACATTGTCTAAACTACTGCCCAAGGCTAGATGATTTGCTTGTAGCCATTCAAAGTCTTTTAAGAAACCAAATGTTCTGGCACGAGAGACCTCTTTGACAAAGGTAGTGACTGAAAAGTCTAATGTAGAAAATTGATCAGATTTTTGAATGATCGGGTGGTCAAAATCAATAGAAACGGAGACTTTGAAACCATCGTAAGGTTCCAAACGCGCCCATTTATCATCTTCACGCACTTCAATGGCTTTCTTAATCCGAATAAACCGTTTGGGTGCAGCCTGTTCTTGTAGACCTGCAGATTGAATCAAAAACACAAAAGGTCCGGCGCTACCATCCATAATTGGCACTTCAGCAGCAGAGAGATCTACGTAGGCGTTATCAATGCCTAAACCAGCCAAGGCAGACAGTAAATGTTCGACGGTTGCAACACGCACGCCCTCTTTAATGAGCGTTGTGCAAAAGCGTGTATCCCCTACAAACTCAGAGCGTGCTGGGATTTCTAAAACTGGGTTGCTGTCCACTCGTCTAAATACAATGCCTGTGTCTACTGGTGCAGGTCGTAAAGTTAAATACACTTTCTTACCTGTATGCACGCCCACTCCGGTCGCACTGATTACATTTTTTAGCGTACGCTGGCCAATCATTATATAGAAACCTTATTTTTAGTATATAAATCCAAATTACCCATCAACATCGCCATGAGAGCCCAGATGTTGCCAAGTCGATCCGCCTTATGTGTCATTTAACTTAATAAAAGAACAACCCCTACTCTAATGGTTTGGATTGTCCTTTTTAATGCTTGCGCTACTTGCAGTGTAGCATTAAGCAATCTAGATTACAATTGTTAGTCATCTTGTCTTCTAAGAAACGCAGGAATATCCAGATAATTCACATCTGGCTCTGCTGTTTCTCGAGCACCCGCTAAAGCAGGCTGCCTATGCGCCGCTGAGCGTTCGGAAGATCGACGTACAAAATCCATCGATGCATGTTGGGCTGTTGGTTTGTCAGTTTTGATTTCTCTTTTTACACCAGGTAAACGTACATCTGTATGGCTACCTAGACCAGTAGCAACTAAAGTGACTCTGAGCTCATCTGTCATGGTAGGATCGATAACTGTACCCACAATGACAGTTGCGTTATCAGAGGTGAACGCTTTAATCGCATCACCCACTTCTTCAAATTCAGAAATAGACAGATCAACACCAGCAGTCACGTTAACTAAAACACCTTTAGCACCTGACAAATTCACATCATCCAATAAAGGACTAGAGATAGCAGCATCGGCAGCTTCACGAGCGCGATTTTCACCTCTTGCGACCCCTGTGCCCATCATGGCGAGACCCATTTCTGACATCACAGTACGAACATCGGCAAAGTCTACGTTGATCAAACCAGGACGTGTAATCAGCTCAGCAATCCCTTGAACAGCGCCCAATAGCACATTGTTGGCTGCTTTAAATGCGTCCAAGAGTGTGACATTTTTGCCAAGTACACTGAGTAGTTTTTCATTAGGAATGGTGATCAATGAATCCACATGCTGTGACAAAGCGTAAGTCCCTTCTTCAGCCACCTGCATGCGCTTACGACCTTCAAACGGAAAGGGTCTCGTGACTACAGCAACTGTCAAGGCCCCTAGCTCTTTAGCAACTTCGGCTACAACAGGCGCACCACCCGTACCTGTGCCCCCGCCCATACCAGCAGTGATAAATACCATATCAGCGCCAGCTAGCACTTCACGAATACGCTCTACATCTTCTAAAGCAGCTTGGCGTCCAATGTCTGGATTTGCGCCGGCACCTAGGCCTTTAGTCACATTAGAGCCCAACTGTAGCGTTACCTTGGCTCCCGAGTTCTTCAGTGCCTGCGCATCGGTATTGGCACAAATAAACTCAACACCCTCTATGTCAGCAGCCACCATGTGCTCAATGGCATTACCGCCACCACCACCCACGCCAATGACTTTAATCACTGCGTTTTGTGGAAAATTATCCATTAACTCAAACATTGAAATGCTCCTTATGTGCTTTAATTCAATTAAAAAGCCTGCAACCAACGTCGCATTTTATGCCACATACCATCACCCTTGACCAGCGTTGTGTTGGACTGCTGACGATTTTGTTGTTTATGCCCATACAATAATAAACCAACACAAGTAGAGTGAATGGGATTACTGACCACATCGATGAGTCCCGTGACAAATCGAGGGACTCCTAAACGCACAGGCATTTGAAAAATATCTTCCGCTAATTCGATCACGCCTTCCATCTTTGCACTGCCGCCAGTGATTACGATACCAGATCCTAGTCGATCAAGTAACCCGGAGCGACGTAACTCGGCTTGAATCATCATAAATAGTTCTTCGTAACGAGGCTCTACTACCTCAGAAAGTGTAATGCGCGAGAGCCGACGTGCAGGCCTATCCCCAACACCAGGGACCTCAATGACCTCATCTACATCTACTAATTGCGTCAAAGCACAGGCGTGCTTGATTTTAATTTGTTCAGCACTTTGGGTGGAGGTCCGCAGTGCAACGGCAATGTCATTAGTCACTTGATCGCCTGCAACGGGAATTACGGTAGTATGTTGTATCGAACCTTCACCGAACACAGCGATATCAGTAGTGCCACCACCAATATCTACCAAACAAACACCTAATTCTTTTTCATCTTCTGTTAACACAGAATAACTAGAGGCCAGTTGCTCGAGGATAATGTCATCTACTTCTAAGCCACAACGACGCACGCATTTCACGATATTTTGCGCCGCACTAACAGCCCCGGTGACCATATGTACCTTGGCTTCTAAACGCACCCCTGACATCCCAATCGGCTCACGAATCCCAGCTTGGTTATCAATCACAAATTGCTGAGGCAAAATATGCAGGATTTTTTGATCAGCAGGAATAGCCACCGCTTTGGCTGCATCGATAACCCTATCTACGTCTGATTGTGTAATTTCATGATCACGAATCGCGACGATCCCATGTGAGTTTAAACTGGTAATGTGACTGCCGGCGATACCCGTATAAACAGAATGAATCTGGCAACCAGACATGAGTTCAGCTTCTTCTACTGCGCGCTGAATGGATTGGACAGTCGACTCAATATTGACCACCACCCCTCGTTTTAGACCACGAGACGGATGTGAACCAATGCCAATAATATCGATATTATTGTCATGGGTAATTTCCCCAACAATAGCAACAACTTTCGATGTGCCGATGTCTAGGCCAACAATTAAATTTTTGTCGGGTTTCTTAGACATGTAGCGTGCTCCCTTAAAAAATGAGATTGCTATCATTACTATAGTTAACTAATTAGAAAAGTGATAATTTTACATCATTTTTCTAACATCAATTAGTTACTATGCCAAGCAATGGTTAAACCGTTATTGTACCGGAGATCTACGTAAACCATATTTTCCGTTGTACGTAGTTTCTCTAAAGTATTGTACGCCATTATAAATCTTTCTAAACGTGAATGGGTATCTGTTTTACCTAAAACCACTTCAATTTTTTTTGCTAAAGTCACTCGCCATGATCCCCAAGGGGTAAAAGTGAGTCTAGTGATTGGTAATTCAACTCTACGACTAATTTGACTGAATTCTTGATAGGCTTGCCAAACCAGGTTTCTTTGATCGGCAGGCCCTTCTAAAAGTGGCAGATCACTTAACTCTTTGAGTAGGGCTGTCTCAACCAAATGGTTATTATCAGCAATGTAAGCAGTTTGATTCCATTGCGCAACCGGTTGATAGGTTTCAATTTTTACTAGAATGCGATTGGGCCAATGTCGTCTGATGCTGACTGTCTTTACCCAGGGATTTGCTTTCAACTGTTGAACCACTTGTTGAATGGGTAAAGTTAATAAGTTTTGTCCCACGTAGGGTTGTAATTGTTCACTTAGCCAAGCCTCATTGATTCTAGAGGTCTTATTCACCGTGATTTTGACAATAGGAAAAGAAGGCGTCAATTGAATATGTCGATAGAACAACCCCACTCCCGTGAGTGAGGCTACCAACAATACGACGAAACATGCTCTTTTTACAAACACGTTTTGGCTCATTCACCTATCGCCCGTGCTTGGGACTGCTGAGAAGTGGTTGCTGATTGTAATGTTTGTGCTAACAACATTTGAACCAAGTCCGGGAACTCAATACCTGCCACTCTGGCTGCTTTGGGTACAAGGCTGGTCGCCGTAAAACCTGGCACTGTATTCACTTCTAGTAACCAAAATTTACCTTGCGCATCTTGAATGAAATCAACACGCCCCCAGCCATGACAATGGAGGCTATTAAAGGCAACGAGTGCTAACTCACAGAGTTGTTGTTGTGCTTCTTGACTGATTGGCGCTGGGCACAAATATTGTGTGCCTCCTTTGTATTTCGCATCATAGCTATAGAATGCAGCGGTCGGTATGATCTGAATAGGTGGTAAGGCAATTTTATCCACAATGGCAACTGTAAAATCATGGCCATCAAACCAACGCTCTATTAAAACTTCCGAGTTATATTGTTTAGCCAGGTGGAAGGCGGTAACTAACGAATTAAAATCTGTAGCGCGGCTCACCCCAATGCTCGAGCCCTCACTGATGGGTTTGACGCATAAAGGGAAATCACCCAATGTTTTACTAATCTCTGTTAAGTCTTCTACAGTAGAGGCCACCCCAAATACAGGGGTAGGTAATTTGAGGCTATTCCAAATTAACTTACTTCTGAGCTTATCCATAGCGAACGCAGATCCAGAAACGCCTGTACCCGTAAACGGAATGTCTAAATAAGTTAATGTGGCTTGAATAGAACCGTCTTCACCTTTACCACCATGCAGCGCAATAAATGCCCGATCGACTTTGGCTTGTAATAACTGTGGTACACAGTTCTGTGCAGTATCAATGAGTACACTGTTGATGCCTTTGCTTAATAGCGCTTTATGTACCTGCTTACCACTTTCTAAAGATACCTCACGCTCCGCACTGTCACCACCATATAATACAGCTACTTTACCAAAAGCCTGTGGATCATAATACTGAGCAGTCAATGTCCCTGTTATTCCATGAATCTTACTGTCTCGTAAAAAGTATTGTTTTGACACCATGTCTTTCCTTAATTACCAAATTTTAAATTCGGGCTGTAATACAATCCCTGTTTGAGCCAACACTTGTGTTTGAATCAGATCCACTAAGGTAAGCACCTGCTCCGCACTGGCATTGTCTGCGTTAATGATAAAATTAGCATGTTTTGGAGATATCATTGCGCCACCAATTTGTTTTCCCTTCAAACCAACAGACTCAATCAATTTACCTGCATGCTGATTGGGCGGATTCGTAAACACAGATCCACAATTAAAAGTGCCGATGGGTTGTGTTTGCTGACGCTGGGCGAGTAATTTTTTAATAGTCTGCTGAGCATCTTGGCTGTCCATCGCCTCAAATCTAAAATATCCTCCTGTTACCCATCCTGGTAACAAGCCACCCACTTTTCTATAAGCTGGCTGGCAGTCTTCTCTTTTTCGATCAGTCAATTGACCTGATGCGGAGATTTGCTCGACTCGAACCACGTGCTGCCATGTTTCGCCACCGAAAGCACCTGCATTCATGACCAATGCACCACCAACTGTGCCAGGGATCCCTGCAAAAAAACCGCCATTGAGTCCTAATTTAACACAGAACTTAGCCAATTTTGCACAAGGAACGCCTGCTCCTGCATAAATTAATCCATCGTCTAACTGTTTTAATTCAGTTAGGCCTTTTAGGGTAGACACGACCACTCCTGGAACCCCTGCATCGGGGATGAGTAAATTGCTACCCAACCCTAAAAAGTGGACTGGTTTTTCCTGCGTCTGCTCCTGCCAACAAGCTAAAAAATGAGACAGATCGGCGACCCCATTGGGTCTAAAAAAATACTCCGCAGTACCACCAATGTGCCACGTATTCAGACCCTTTAAAGAAACGACCTGCTGCAATTGCTGGGTAGCAATCCAAGACTCAAAGGCATTCACGTGCTTTAACATGAGGTTAAATCGTATCCCCATTTTCAGCACGTTGGGATAAAGCAACCAATTGCTGCGCCAAACTACCAATGTTACCTGCACCTTGCAAAATCAAAACATCTTGCTCAGCGAGGGTAGTGGGCAGTACTTCTAATAATTCTGCAACAGAGGCAACATAAATAGGCTCCACTTGACCACGCTGGCGAATCGCGCGACATAAGTGTCGGCTATCTGCCCCCTCAATAGGTGTCTCACCTGCCCCATAAACTTCCAATAATAAAAGACTATCTACTTGAGAAACCACCTGGACTGTTTCTTCAAACGTATCGCGAGTCCGCGTATAGCGATGCGGTTGATAAGCCATGACAATGCGTCTCTCTGGCCAAGCCAAACGCGCAGCAGCCAAAGTTGCCTGCACCTCTTGCGGATGATGTCCATAATCATCTACTACTGTAATAACGGTATTACCCAATTTTAAATCGCCCAAACATTGGAAACGACGATTAATGCCAGCAAACTCATTCAATGATAATTGAATTGTTTTAATGTCTACCCCTTCGTTCAATGCCACGATCATCGCAGCAGTTGCGTTCAGCGCATTGTGACGTCCTGGTAAATTCAATTGGATTTCATAAGTCATTTTATTTGGTGCTGTAACTATGAATTGCGTCCGTAATCCAGTTTGCTTGAATTCAGAAATGCAATAATCACTGTCTGGACTAAATCCATAGGTAATCACACGGCGGCTGATAGTTGGCAAGAGCGCTTGAATATTTGCATCGTCCAAGCACATCACTGCATACCCATCAAACGGTAAGTTGTGGATAAATTCAACAAAAATCTGACACAAGCGATTAAAATCATTGCCATAAGTTGGCAAATGATCCCTATCTATATTGGTAACAATACACGCCATGGGTTGTAAGTGTAGGAAAGAGGCGTCACTCTCATCTGCTTCTGCAACAAAATACTCACTTTTACCTAGGTAAGCGTTGGATCCCAACACATTGAGTTTGCCACCGATGACAAAGGTGGGATCCAAGTCTGCACGTGTCAATAAATCCGCTAATAAACTGGTTGTTGTCGTTTTACCATGCGTACCTGCGATGGCAATCCCATAATGAAAACGCATGAGCTCTGCCAGCATCAGTGCTCTAGGCACAATAGGAATGCGGTTGGCTTTGGCACACTGTACTTCAGCATTGGTATCATTGACTGCGCTAGAAACCACCACCACATCAGCCCCTGCTACATTCTGTGCGGTGTGGCCAATGAAGATGGTAGCACCTAACCGTTGTAGACGCTCTGTATTGGCTGACGCAGCACTGTCCGAGCCGCTAATGAGATAGCCTTGCTTAAGCAACACTTCTGCAATACCTGACATGCCAACGCCGCCAATTCCTACGAAATGTAGATGATTGAAACGACGTTTTTTCTTTTTATTTTTAATTAAGTTATCCATCTTAAACACTCATTCATTACTTGCTCTGTGGCATCAGGGCGCGCCAAAGCCTTGGCTTTTTGGGCCATAGTATAACACTTATCAGGGGATTGGCAGAATTCTAGCAAAATATTAGCCAAAGAGCAGGCTTCTAATTGCCTTTGTGGGATTAAAATAGCAGCGCCCTCATCCGCTAAGTAGCGCGCATTGTGTGTCTGATGGTCATCCACCGCATTGGGATAAGGAACTAGAATACTGGGCTTGGAGCAGTAACTTAACTCAGAAATGGTCATTGCCCCAGCTCTACAAATCACTAAATCCGCCCAGGCTAAAGCATCTGCAACCGGATCTAAAAAGGCATGAACCTCATAAGGGAAAGGACATCCTTGATACGCCGCTTGTGTAGTCGCCACATGCTCACGCCCACATTGATGCTTAATTTGGATAGAGCTGTCTGGGGGTAATTGTTGTAGTGCTAAAGGAATTGTCTGATTTAAAGCCTGTGCCCCTAAGCTCCCACCTAAGACTAAAACTCGCAATGGTGCATGAGGCTCAGAGACTTTAGGTTGCCCAAGTACCTGTTTAAACTCAGGCCGAATGGGGTTACCCGTCACGACAACATCCCGATGTTGAGTAAAGACGTTGGGAAATGCTGTTAAAACACATTTTGAAATTTTGGCTAAAAATTGATTAGCCAGACCAGGTAACGCATTTTGCTCATGGATGATTAAAGGGATGCCAAACAACTTAGCCGCCAACCCGCCTGGCACGCTGGCATAACCACCAAAGCCGATGACTAAGCTGGGACGTAGTTGCTTCATTAAACGCAGTGCTTTGATACATGCTTTACCCATTGCCAAACCACCCATCAAGCGGGCTGACAAGGATTTTCGACGCAATCCTTTACTTGGCAAAGTATAAAAAGGAATGCCAGTAGGCGGAATGATTTTATTTTCTAAACCATGCTCTGTCCCTAACCAAGCAACCAAATAGCCTTTTTCTTGCAGTGCTTTGGCAATCGCTAACGCAGGAAATACATGTCCACCTGTGCCCCCTGCCATGATTAATATGGTTTTGTGCGCATTCGCTCGTATTGGATTTTTCTTAGCATCGGGCTTCATAGTCAATCCTTAACAAAATACCAATCGCAACAAACAATATGAGCATACTGCTTCCCCCGGCACTAATCAGCGGTAAAGTCAGTCCTTTAGTAGGCAATAATCCACTATTGACTCCTATATTAATAAACGCTTGCAGGGTAATCCATAACCCAATGCCACAAGCAACCAGCGCCCCAAACGTTTGGCCACGCTCATTGGCTGCCATCGACACTTTCAAGGCACGATAACCAAATAATGCATAGAGTAATAGAACAATGATTGAACCTATCAGTCCTGTTTCTTCTGCAATGATTGCAAACACAAAGTCTGAATGTGCCTCCGGCAAATAAAATAACTTTTGGATACTGCTCCCTAATCCCACCCCAAACCAAGAGCCGCGCCCAAAGGCAATCAGCGCTTGCGTTAGCTGATACCCTGTATCAAATTGATCAGCCCACGGATTTAAAAAGGAAGTTAAGCGCTCTAATCGATAAGGGGCTGAAGCAATCAGTGCACTAAACGCCATCCCGATTAATACAATAATTCCCAAAAACCATCTCCAAGGCGCCCCGCTCATGAATAACAAGGTCATGGCACACGCCGTGATGACAACGCAGCCTCCAAAGTCTGGCTCCAGCAATAATAACAGACAGACAATCGATAACAGGATCATTGGCTTTAAGAAGGTCACGAAATCATGCTGAATAGCCTCTTTGAAGCGTGCAATATAATAAGCAAAATACACAATCATAGAGAGCTTTGCGACTTCAGAGCCCTGTATTGAGATGGGTCCAATGAAAATCCAGCGAGTTGCGCCATTAAACGTACGACCTACACCAGGAATAAACACTATGGTGAGTAAGAAAGCGCTCAATAACAATAACCAACGGGCTTGGCGTTGCCAAAAAATCAAGGGAATATGCCAAGTTACCAGCAACAAAAATACGCCCAGTAAAATATGACATAATTGATGCAAAGTAAAATAAAAAGGCGCGCCAAAGGATTGTTCTGCAATCACAATAGAGCTCGAAGCAACTGCTATAAAACCAATCGATAGCAACGCAATGAAGGTACACAATAGCACCCCATCAAAATAGGAATGCGTCAAATGCGTTTTGAGTTTTCGATGAGTCATTTAAGTTCCTGTACCAATTGAGTAAACTCTTGCCCACGATGTGCATAATTACGATGTTGATCCAAACTCGTACAAGCAGGAGACAAAATCACTGCACTGTGCGGCTGAGAAAAAGCATAGGCTAGACTCACTGCTTCTTTTAATGACTGGCAGCGGTGCATTGGAATGGTGAGCCCGGCTTGGATCAAATCACGCTCAATGATTTCTGCAGCCTGTCCATATAATACAACACCCTGGCTAGATCGTAGCACTGGCGCTAAAACTTGATAGTTTTCATTTTTAGGAGCCCCTCCTAAAATGACCAAAGGATTAGGGTATTGCTCACTCAAGCTGTTTAATGCAGCGATGACAGCCCCTGTATTGGTTGCTTTAGAGTCATTAATCCAAATTCGATCAACAAACTTGCCCATCACATGACAACGATATGGCAGGGCTTGATACGTCATTAAGCACTGCGCGGCTGCTTCACGGGATAATCCTAAAGTAGCCGTAATGGCTAAAGCAGCCAAACAATTACTCAACACATGTGGCTGTGTAAACGGCAAGTCACCTACGGAAATTAAGCGTTGTTCACCCTCATACAAGTATTGCAATCCTGCTACAGTACGTACCGTAAACAAGGCACCCGTCTCTGGATAAATGCTGAAAGTCATTGCGCCTTCTGGAATCAGTTTAGGCATGGATTCTGGTGCATCTAAATTAACCACCCAGTGTTTCGCATTGTGATAAATAGAATGTTTACTCTGTTGATACGCTGAAAAATCATTATACCGATCCAAATGATCGGGTGTAACGTTTAAATTACAGGCGCAATGTAGCGGCAACTTGTCACACAGATCCAGTTGGAAGCTAGATAACTCTAGAACAAAAAACTTAGGCTGAGGCTCTTTGAGTAAGGCCAGGGCTGGTGTACCTAAATTACCCCCAACTGCTACGGCTAATTGTAATTGTGCGGCGATGTGTTGCACCATGGTGGTCACTGTGCTTTTTCCATTCGATCCAGTAATCCCCACAATGGGTGCTGTTGCCGCCTCTGCAAATAAACCAACATCTCCAATCAATTGATGCCTGGCTCGCGCTGCTTGAAAAATGGGTTGTCGTAACTCTAAACCCGGGGACACTAAAAAGCGTGCTTCCGTTGAAAAAGAGTCTGGTTTCCAGGGTGGTGCAATAAAAGGAGCGTCTGGATATTTTTCCTGGAATGCCACTAATCCAGGTGGAGTCACCCGCGTGTCTGTGACTACAAAGCGATAACCCTGACTCTTTAAATAGTCAGCACACGATATACCTGTTGCGCCTAAACCAAAAATGACATATTCATACTGCTGCATACATTATCTTATCTTCAAGGTAGAGAGCCCAATTAATACAAAAATCACCGTTAAAATCCAAAAGCGTACAATGATGCGCGGCTCAGGCCAGCCTAACAACTCAAAGTGATGATGAATGGGTGCCATACGGAATATCCGCTTGCCTCGTAATTTAAAAGAGGCCACTTGCAACATCACGGAGACCGTTTCTAACACAAAAACACCACCCATGATAAAAAGTACCAGCTCTTGTCTGACTATCACTGCAATGGTCCCCAGCGCTCCACCTAAAGCCAATGATCCAACGTCGCCCATAAAGATCATCGCAGGATAAGCATTAAACCATAAGAATCCTAGGCCAGCCCCGATCAATGCGCCACAAAAAACCACGAGCTCCCCCACTCCTGGCACAAAAGGCATCCCCAAGTAATCGGCAAAATTCATATGCCCTGTCACATAAGCAAAAATACCTAAAGCAGCTGTAATCATCACGGTTGGTAAAATGGCCAGCCCATCCAAACCATCGGTTAAATTGACTGCGTTCGATGTACCTACGATCACCAAATAAGAGAAAAGAATAAAAAAAGCACCTAACGGCATTGCCCAAGTTTTGATAAAGGGGAAAAACAACGTAGTTTCTTGTGGAGAACTTGCGAGGCAATATAAAGTACATGCAACGGCAAGACCTACTACAGATTGCCAGAAAAATTTAGCACGTGACGATAGCCCTTTGCTGTTTTTTTGAATGATCTTTCGGTAATCATCTACCCAGCCAATTAAACCAAAACAGATTGTGACAGCCAAAACTAATCCAATATAGACATTAGACCAGTGGCACCATAGTAAAGTACTCACAATCGCAGCAACCAAAACCAAGACACCACCCATGGTTGGCGTGCCTGCTTTATCATAATGGCTCTTAGGCCCATCTACTCGAATCTGTTGCCCTAATTGTTTTGCTTTTAACCAGCGAATCACCACTGGACCTAATTGCAAGCTAATCAACAAGGAAGTCAGTGAAGCTAAAATCATACGCAAGGTTAAGTAATGAAATACTTGAAAGCCGTGATACCATTGGGAAAGGTAGTCCATTAACCATAAAATCATAGTTCCGATCCTTGTGTCTGCAATAATGCAACAACAACTTTGTCCAGTTGATTACACCGTGACCCCTTGATCAAACAAACATCACCTGGTTGTAAAGAAAGCGCCTCAACCAAGGCCTGATGAGAAACAGTGGCGTGTGTAGGCTGGCCAAATCGAATAGCCGCATGCTTAGCTAAACTGCCATAGGTATAGAGTGCGTCGATCTTGAGCTCTTTGGCATACTGGCCTACTTCTTCATGACAAGCAATTTCTTGTTCACTACCAAGCTCAGCCATATCTCCAAATACAAATACCTTACGTCCAGTTTGATTGGCCAAGACAGCCATCGCTGCTTTGACTGAAGAAGGATTTGCATTATAACTGTCGTCAATTAAGGTGATTCCGTTGCGCAGTGAATGAAAATTCAACCTGCCTTTAACGGGCATCATCGTTAATAATGCTTTCTGGCAATCTGCTAAAGTAATCCCTGCTTGAGTTGCAATCGCAATTGCAAATAATGCATTCATCATATTGTGTTTCCCAGCTAAGGGGACATCAAAATGCGCATTTCCTACCGGCGTGTGTGCAGTAAACGTGACAGACTGTGGATGTAAGATCACATCACTTGCAAAATAATCTGCTTGCTCTGTCAAGCCACACAGTAACAACTTTCCTTGAGTGGCCCGTGCACGCCACACTGCTTGATACTCATCAACAGGGGCAAAGGCAATGCCATCACTGGGTAGCATAGAGAAAATTGCACTTTTTTCATTCGCAATCCCTGCCACCGATCCAAAGCCTTTCACATGCGCTGGAGCAACCGCTGTGACTGCAGCCAAAGTGGGTTTCAGCATGTTTGTCAAAATTGCAATTTCACCCAGCTCACTGGAACCCAGCTCAAATACTCCCACCTCATGTTCGTACCGTAATTGCAAAATATTCAATGGTAAACCAATCTGATTATTCCAGTTACCCTGACTGACCAACGTACGCTTCACACTGGAAAAAATATGTCCTGTTAATTGCTTGGTGGTTGTTTTACCAACACTGCCCGTAATACCAATGATAGGAATTTGAAATTGTGCACGCCAAACACTGGCTAATTGTCCAAGCGCCTGAAGCGTGTCTTTTACAAGCAGTTGAGGCACAGCCAGATCGGATTGTTTTTCTCGCACAATGATTAGGCTGGCACCTTTAGCAATGGCTTCGGGTAAATAATCATGCCCATCCAGTCGTTCCCCTTTGATAGCGATATATGCCTGACCAGCTTGCAAGGTACGTGTATCGTGTGAAATCCCTTGAAAAGGAACATCTGCGCCCGCATAGTCTGCATGAATGCAGGCAGCTAAAGTACGCCAACTTGGGTAGTTACTCATTTCAACACTCCATTACTTTCAAAATACTCTGTGACATAAGTGATATCAGAGAAAGGCAACGTGCCCTCATTTAATTGCAAATACGCTTCATGACCACGTCCTGCAATAACCACCCAATCTTCTGACTTTGCATGCTCTAAGGCATACTGAATCGCTTTGCTTCGGTCAAGCTCTATGCGCGCTTTGTGAGGAGCCTGCATACCTGCTAACATTTCTTTAATAATTGCTGTTGGCGCTTCTTGGCGAGAATTATCTTGCGTCAAGATCACGTTATCCGCGTAATTTTCGGCGATACTTGCCATGTGTGGACGTTTGGTCTTATCTCGATTACCACCACAACCAAAGACAACCCACAATTTACCTGGCACTAATGGTTTTAAAGCAGACAATATTTTTTCTAAACCATCTGGTGTATGTGCAAAGTCAACCCACGTGGTTGGTAAACCTGTTTTATCAAATCGCTGCAACCGACCACAAGCAGGTGTTAATGTTTTTACAACTGTCTGTATCTCTAACCATGTCAATCCGCAATCATACAGCACTGCGATAACAGCCAAAGCATTGTACAAATTAAAATCCCCAACCAAAGGAATCCGAATGTCCGCTTGGCTGACTTTGGTTGTAATCTGTACCAACATACTTTGCAAGGTGGCATCCAACACCACAGCCTGCAGAAAATCATCTGCCTGTGTTTGCGAGACTGCGCTAAACTGTTTGCCGTAGAGTATTTTTTTGGTGGTGGGGTGACATGCCTCTAACATCATCGCGGCATACGCGTCATCTGCGTTAATGATTGCAACGCCATTACCAAGCTGAGCAAATAAACGTTGCTTCGCTTGCGCATATTGTTCAAAAGAATGATGATAATCCAAATGATCGCGTGTGAGATTCGTAAAAATCGCATATCGCCATTTTACGGCGCGCGTTCTGTCCTGATCTAAGCCATGACTAGAGACTTCTAGCATTGCCCAAGCACAACCTGCTGTCACAAATTGATGTAAATAGCGCTGTACAGCAATGGGATCAGGTGTTGTCATGCCGTTATAATGATAAGCATCTGCTTCAGTGCTAATACCTAACGTGCCAATGGTGCCAACACGATGACCTAGCGCACGAAAGGCTGTTGCTAAATAATGGCAAATTGAAGTCTTCCCATTGGTGCCTGTCACACCAATTGCATGTAAATGTTGGCTGGGATGATCAAAAAAATGGTTGGCTAATGCGCTTAATTTTTCCGGTAAATGAGGAATCACGATCACGGGTACATCGAATGTAGCGGAGATGGCCTCATCCGAAAAAATGACACTTGCACCGCGTGAAATGGCTTCTGCAATATACTGCTTACTGTCTGTTGTTTTGCCTTGATAGCCAAGAAAAGCGGTATGAGCCCTTACTTGCTTGCTGTCTAATATCAAGTCAGCAACTTCAATTGATGGAACGAGTAAATCGAGTCCCACCCCATCGATTAAATCATCTAAGCGCATCGCGAATACACTCTAAGTTATTTGTCTGGGTAGTTTAGCGGGCCGGCCTTTAAGACGCAAGCAATCTATGAGATATGATACGCGGTCACAACGCTCTCATCAATGCATATCCACGAAAACGGCCGTGACAACCCCTTCCTTTTTTTGCTCTTACTGAAACCCCAGTTTAGAGGTTTTACACAAGAGAAGGGCTGTCTTTTGTGGCAAGCTGCAGATCTATTTTGCCGATGAGACCAATGGTTGCATTGCTTGAGGATCGGGGCTAATCATATTTAAATGTTTTGTAGCTACTTCTTCTACCCGTGCATTAGTTGCCCATGTCCCTTGCTCTAACATTAATTGGGTCCACTCTGCTTGCAACGTATCCCGTTGGTTGGCAAGTTGCTGTAAGCGAGTATTGAGTTGGCGAGTTGTGTGCTTACTATAAACAACGGCTAAAGCACTAAAAACAGTGAGCATGAGTAAACAAAGATTGACTACTACCAGTTTATTACACGCCGCCCATAAAACTTGGATAGGCAAAGGATTAACGCCAGGATTTAACCAAGCGCGTAATTTTTGGTATAGGGTTCGTGTGTCTACTTCTTTTTTTTTACGACGCATTGTCGCGCTAGGTTTGGTTCGCATACTCATTCCCTGATCCTTGTTTCTCTACTACCCGCAAGGTTGCACTGCGCGCTCGCACATTATCCGCAACCTCTTCTTCAGTGGGTTTGATTTTAAAGTTTACAATTTTCAACGGTGGTTGAATACGCTGTTTTTCCATGATCGGTAATTTTGCAGGTAAGTTATCACTGTTAAATTGCCGAATAAACTGTTTGACCATTCTGTCTTCTAAAGAATGAAAGGTAATGATGGCTAACCGCCCCGTTTTTTTTAGTACAGGCACAAGTGTCGGTAACGTAAAAGCCAGCTCTTCTAATTCTTGATTAATGGCGATTCGAATGGATTGAAAGACTCGCGTGGCGGGATGTTTCTTTTGAAATTTCTGTGGCACACAACCAACAATGAGCTTAACCAGATCTTGTGTCGTCTCTAAGGACTTAACGCCTCGCGCCGCAACAATTTCCTTGGCAATACGCGCCGCAAAAGGCTCCTCTCCATAACGCTTGAACACTGTGATCATTTCCTGCAAAGGTGTTTCGTGCAACCAGGTTTTTGCATCCAGCACAGCAGTCTGATCCATACGCATGTCTAAAGGACCATTGGTCATAAAGCTAAAACCACGCTCTGGCGTGTCTATTTGTGGCGAACTGATGCCTAAATCCATTAAAATGCCATTAACTTCGCCCATTTTGTTTTCTGCTTTGACCACCGCAGCAATTTGCGTGTAACTGCTTGAGAAAATCTTAACGCGGGGATCCTGTCCAAAATGTACCTGAGCATGTTGAATGGCTGTTTTATCTTTATCAAATAACCAAAGTTGTCCATCAGGACCTAAGAATTCTAAGATTGCTTTGGCATGACCACCACGCCCATAAGTCGCGTCAATGTAGAGCCCGTCGGGCGTTTGAAGCAATGTGTCTTTCACAGGCTGGAAAAGGACTGGGATATGTTCTGTCATAATCTCTTAAATTAAAAGGAGTTAGCCTATAAGCCGGGTTCTGTCGTGGACAACCATTCATCTACGCCAATTGTCACCAATTGGCTTTAGCAACCTACCCGAACCCAGTGCGGGTCGCACCTTTGGGTCCCTATTTGGTCTTGCTCCAAGCGGGGTTTACCATGCCGTTTGTGTTACCACTTACGCGGTGAGCTCTTACCTCACCTTTTCACCCTTACCTCAGGTTCTTATTACTAAGAGCCGTTTGGCGGTTTATTTTCTGTTGCACTTTCCGTAGGCTCACGCCTCCCAGGCATTACCTGGCGCTTTACCCTATGGAGCCCGGACTTTCCTCCCTCCTTTTACAAGGACAGCGGTTGCCTGGCCAACTCCGGCACCATTCTATCAGAAAACAGCCCCAAAAGAAGCATAGTAATCAAACTAAAAATAACCTGAATTTGGGGGGAGGTACTCTAGACCCAAGATG
>JAHFQF010000154.1 GCA_023266435.1 Legionellales bacterium
TGACCGGCCCATGCAAATAAGCTGGAATCAAAGTGCAGCTGATCTTGATCATATAGCGTATAAATAAAATCACCTAAATCCTGAATTAATTTATAGACGAAAGTATTGTGCTCTACTTTGTTGACAATCACATCTGCATCAAAACCAGCAACAATAATGTTGTCTTTCCCCGCTATGTGAATAATATCGGCATCATTTCCTGAGTGTTTATCGCTGTCTGCAAACACAAGATTATTTTCACGTACTTGAATGATATCTTGGCCACTTCCAGCATAGAGTGTATTGTTATGTTCACCGATCAACACATCATTTCCGGCGCCAGATTTCAAAACATTTTGACCCCAGATGGTGGTAGACAATGTGTCATCCCCATCAAATGTTTGCAAAATGTTATTGCCAATACCACCAAATAAATAATTGTTACCAGAATAAGCAATCAGTTGATCATCACCAGCGCCACCAATTAAACGATGCACCTCATCACTAGGCATGGAAATTTGATTGAAATGCCCATGAATCAAGCGATCATTGCCTACTCCGCCATACATATCATCTGTTCCTGCCTCATCAAACAACCTATCATTTCCTTGTTGACCAAATAAAACATCATTCCCCATCCCGCCTTCTATCCGATCATCACCTTCACCACCATTTAGCAGGTCATGGCCTTCACCACCAAATAAGACGTCGTTTCCTTTTTCACCCCATAAGATATCGTCACCACTTTCACCAGAAATCTGATCATTATTACCTCCGGCATACACAATGTCAGCACCCGCTCCTGCAATCAAAAGATCTGCGCCATTGCCTGTTTTCAGATAATCATCTCCGGCTCCACCATACAGTTGATTATTTCCAATGGTATCAATGAGTGTATCTTGCCCTGCTTCTCCGTATAATGTATCGTCGCCCTCAGCACCGCTCAGATAATCATTGCCATTACCACCCCATAACTTATCTACACCAGCATTGCCTTCTAGGAAATCATCTCCGTCATCCCCATATAAGACGTCATTTCCTTTTCCACCAATGACATGATCATTCCCTTCTTTTCCAGATAAAGTGTCATTTCCATTTTTACCATTTATCCGATCATTCAGGTCACTTCCTTGTAAATTATCTGCCTTCTTTTTTCCATCAAATATTCTACTAATATCAATATTAGGTGGAGAAGAAGGATTATAAATAGGAAGACTAGGATTCATTTTATAATCTAAAATCACCTGCTCCCCTTCTCGAGAAAAAGGCGTAATTGGCCTGTCAATTTGAGGAAGAATAGTCTGATCATTGGTAATTGACTGCACATCTTGTAGCTCTAAATAAGTTGTTTTGAATTCAACTTGTGTCAACGGATTGGCATTCTCTGCTACATTAAGAAATTTTGCTAAAGGAATCACTTGGTTTTGGGAAGTATGCAAATACAATATTTTTTTATCGCTATCATACTGCAAATTTTCCAGTGTATAGTCTGCACCAACTGGCAAGCGTAGCGTATCATTCGCTTCTAATTGTTCGATGACCACAATGTCTTCATACATCACATAGGTATCATGCCCGGAACCACCCGAATAATACTGTTTGCCTCCCAAGCTAATGAGCATATCGTCTCCCTCACCAGCCATAAGAATATTTGAGTGTTGATTGATAATGCGAAAGCTATCAGCAACCAGGATATCGTTTCCACTTCCACCTAAAATAATATCCTCTCCGTCACCCGCATAGAGATTATCTGAGCCATCACCACCGCGTAATAAATCTGAGCCAAGATTTGCTTTAATGGTGTCATTTCCTGAGCCACCATCTAGATAGTTTGCCGTATTGTTTTTTGATTGGACCAGGTCATTTCCTGTGCCAGCAAATGCAATGGTAGACAACCCCACATAGTCTATGATGATGTCATCCCCATCACCACCATCAATCACATCCTCACCTTGATCAAAAAACACTGTGCCTACTTGATTGCCAAGCAGAATATCATCGCCTGATTTTCCATATACAGCATCATCTCCACTCAATCCTTGAATAAAATCTCCTTTTTCTCCACCTACGAACAAATCATCATTGTATTTATTATTGGTCATTGTACTTCCTCCTTTCAATGACATGGTTTAGAAAAAATGCATAATCAATCGAAAACAATAAGGCATCATCTTCAATCAGATAATAAAAAATTAATCGTTATAAGGAGTGGATTATATTGAATAAACCATCAGGGGTAATTTTGAATAAAATACTTCATGTACATTGAGTTTTTATCTTGATTAAAAGAGACAGACCATTTTTCTTTTGAGGTGGGATATGTAACTACAGACATCTCATTACTCCAAAAACCAGACCTCTTAAAGGTAGTTGAGTTTTTGATTTTTACCAGCCGTGAAGAAGATAAGATGAGTATTTTTAATAAAAAATAAGCGATAAAATATCGCTTATTCGTGTATAGTCTTCTTGTATTACTTATTACTGGGGGATCGGATCCTCTTCAAATGTATACTCTTTTTTACCATCTTCCTCAGGTGAACTTGTTACATCAACTGTTTTATCAACCGACTCAGGGTAGGAAAATTCGAGCGAAGGAGGCTCACTCTTTTTTGATGTATCAAGCAACTCCTTGTCAGGATATTTCTTCAAAGGATTGTCTGGGTTAATCGGATTTAAGTCAGTGGAATCAGATGTGTTCCGCTGCGTTTCTTGTGAACGACGTGATGCGTCTTTGATGCTATCACGCTTTTGTTGTAAGTCAGCAATGCGCTGTGATAACGTTCCATTCGCCACACCACCGCCCGCCTCGAGATCGGCTGTAATTGCCATTATGGTTGCTTCGGTGATTGCTAATTCAATAAAGTATTGGGTTGCCTTGCTTGCGGCTGCATTACTTGTTGTTGCTGGAGTTTGTTCCAGAGTACCCGCTGCTTGTGTAAGATCTATTGTCGTACCTACTGCAACTCCGCTTACCGTTGCATCGATTCCCTCTATTTTTTCCGCTGTCTTTATCACAGAGTTTTTTTCGTTCGCAGGAGGCTCTGCTACAAGAGACTCTGCTAAAAGTAAACCTGGCGTGCAAATAAGCATTAGAAAAGCAACAATTTTTTGTTTCATGATAATTTCCTTACGCATATCTGGCTTACCAAGTTTCAGGCATAATGACATTGACTGCTGCTTTTAAGCTAGGGGCGTAAACAATGCTTGCTCCCCTAGCACCTGAAGCTTGATATTTAAATATGCAAGCGCCAGAAGCAATACTATCCCCAGTCAACACTGCGACCCAAGTTTTATCAGCATTCTCTGGACGCTCTTCAACAAGATCATCTGCTGTACCTATGAGTTGTATGGGTAGTCCAATAATTTTATGTAAGAAATTTTTACAACCATCGGCTGTACCAGATTTTGAATCATTCGCTGCATTGGCGATGGTAACGCTTGGATCAACTTTGACTGTAACATCTGGATAACCATAACTACTGATCATATAAATACTACCATCAACTCCAGTAGCGGCTGGGCTACCATTCATTAACCATTCGGCAGCCATGACTTTTAAAGCAGACATCATTTCAGCGCTCATGCTTTGTACTGCGGCTTTATGCGCTTTATTAACGCTACCAAATAATCGCGGCACTGCAACAGCAGACAAGATCCCTATGAGCAATATAACCACTACCAACTCAACCAATGAAAAGCCTCGTTTCAACATATATTTCTCTTGCGACATAAAAAATAGTTTTTATTACTTAATAATATAATGCATATTTAAAAGTTGATTTCGAGATAGGTCAATTAAATATTTAATTAGACAAGCGGAGTTGGGGATTTTGATTAAAAAAACACCCATTTAGGCTGGGTAGAGCAAGTTCTGTTTTGAAGGATAATGAAAAATCTGGCGATAAGATTTTTAGATTGCTAACTGTTCTTTAATATGATGGACATTCACATAAGCCCAGTATTCTTTAATCTTTCCATTTTCTAAATGATAGATAGTCACCCCTGGGTACTTGATCAAACGATTGGTTGGTGCAATGCCTAAAAACTCCCCCTCGTGTTTGCCTTCTGCACGCCACCGGCTAACCACCGTTTCTCCCTCACAGATAAACTCATCCCAATGTACGTGTAAATGGGGGAAGCCCGCATGCCATTGTGACATGATTTCACACATTTTTTGCACACCTTGAATCGTGCTAATAGGACTATGTACTAAAACGTCTGATACACAATACTGGTCAATGGCAGAGAGGTCTTTTTGTCCCCACAACGCCTCGGAATAAGCTTGGATGATTTGTAAAGAATTCACAGACAACCTTCATTCTATAAAAAGAGAACTTACACTTGTTTTTCTAGTCACAGCTCTATTTTAACCAAAACTGGCTATTTATGATACCGCGTCTATATTTTTATTCATAGATAACTATAGGATGAGATTGACTATGAGCGGCACAATCACTGGTCTAGACGCAGCAATTAAAGCTAAAAATATTTCTGATATCCAAGGCGAATTACTTGCACTTCCTCGTGAGCAAGTCGTGATGGGCATGAAAAAAGTACATAACACATTGGCGCTCACACATGCTAATGACATAGGGCCAATTTTTGGGTTACTATTAATACAACACCCGAATATTATGCAAGAGATTCAACCACAAACCCTTTCCGACACGGTTTTCTTAAAATGGCTTCAAGGCATGGAAAGGGTTTTATTCCCAGAACCTGCTCACAAAACAATACCCCACTCAGAAAAAGATCCAAAAAAATCTGTTGAATCAGAAAAAGATCCAAAAAAATCTGTTGAAATTGTAAAAAATCTCTTAAAGCGTAGAGAGGTTGAAAAAGCTGCTGCTTTATTAAGTGATCCAAAAATTTTAGAAGCAGCCAAAGTTGAAGCAATACGCATTGCAGCAGAACCATTTGCGAAAGACAAATTGTCAGATAAGGTGTTTTCTAAGTACATTCTGAATTATATTGCCGCAAAAGAAAGACATAGACCTGCCCCAAAAATGTAATCCATCGACTCAAAAAATCTGTTCTTATTTGTAAATAAGAACAGATTTCTTAAAATCACCCAGTGCTGGATCAACCATTTCAATTAATGTTATCCTGAAGCAACTTTGCAACAGGTTCTATCTATCATGATCAGCACCATTCCAAGATTACTCTATGGTACTGCGTGGAAAGCAGAGACCACTGCACATTGGGTTACTCAAGCAATCCAAGCTGGCTTTAGAGGCATTGACACCGCTTGTCAACCTAAACATTATAATGAAGCTGGGGTAGGACAAGCACTACAGCAACTACATAGCCAAGGCATCACAAGAGACCTTTTGTTTTTGCAAACTAAATTCACACCCTTGGCTGGCCATGACCCGCTACGCATTCCTTATGATCCTGAAGCCCCATTAGCAACGCAAGTGAGGCAATCGTTTACAAACTCTCAAAAAAATCTTAATACAGAGTATGTAGATTCCTTGGTCTTACATTCCCCGCTGACTAAACCGGCTGAATTAATGGAAGTGCGGCATGCAATGGAAAAAATTCATCAAGATGGCCATGCTAAACAACTTGGCATCAGCAACTGTTATGATTTGGCTATTCTCATGTATTTATATGACAATGCCACTATCAAGCCAACGATTG
>JAHFQF010000155.1 GCA_023266435.1 Legionellales bacterium
GGTGCTGAGCAAAAGCTAACGCGACAGGCAGTCCGACATAGCCAAGCCCCACTATTCCAATATGAGGATTTGACATTACCCAAACTCCTTTTGGTATCGACTCCTGTTCAAAATCATACCACGCGTACTCAGGGAACAAAAGCAAGCTTGCTTCTTCAGCTCAAACTTTGTTATATTAGAGTTTTCTGACTTCTAATATTCCTTATGAAAAAGTACTCTGTGCCTTTATTTCGACGTTTTGCTGCATTGCTTTATGATGCTTTCTTAATAATCTCAATTTGGATTTTGGCGAGCTTTCCGTATCTCTGGTTAGTTGGTGGTGAACCACAAACCTTTTTAGCGGTGGCGAGTTTTCGATTGTATCTCTGGATTGTTGGATTTTGTTTTGTGAGCTTTTTTTGGATTAAGGCCGGGCAAACTTTAGGCATGAGAGCCTGGGGACTCTCTCTCGTCCGTACAGAGGACAATCAACATCTCAACTTGAAAAATGCTTGCTCCCGTTACTGTTTTGCTACATTGGGTATTTTAGGCGGTGGGATCAGTTATGTCTTTGCTCTCATGCATCCGCAACACATTACTCTGCATGATTTTCTCTCCAAGACTCAGCTCGTCTATACAAACAACAACGCCTAAGAAGCATGCAAACATTCAGATACTCAAAATGATTGGTTCTTAGGCTAGGCGTCAAGTCATGAGCAACCCGGAGTGTATATGGACATACATGAGGATTGCGAATTGACGCAGGCAACAACACCTAAGAACCAATCATGCAGAGTATCAATAAATCTTACGCATACCCCAATAGGCTCCCCCCGCAAAAACCACGGTGGGAAACAATGCCCCCATTAAGGGTGGTAACCCATATAATAAAGTAAAGGGTCCAAAAAAAGCATTGAGGGTATGGTAAAAAATCCCGACTAAAACACCCAGTAGCAAACGCAGCCCTGTGGTAGCTGTGCGCAGCGAACCGAATACAAAGGGTATGGCGACTAAAATCATGATCAAACAAGACAAAGGTTGAGTAATTTTCTTCCAAAATGCGAGCCAATACGGTTTCGCATCCAGGCCATTGAGATCACGATAATGAATGGCTTGCCACAGTCCATGAATAGAGAGTTGATCGAGGTATTTGATGCTGGCGGCCCTCAACGTGTCTGGGTTCATGGTGGTTGACCAGGTCATGGATTCCCGCACTTGTGTTTCTACATGATCTGGAAACAAATGCGTGAATTGAATATTCTGGAGCTGCCATACGCCATCATGATAGTTTGCTGATTGCGCATAGCTAGCCTCTACTAGATCAAATGCGTCATCAAAGTGATATTGTGTGATACCTTCCAAAGTACCATCTACTTTCATATTGCGAATATGAATATAATCTTTACCGTCTCGCATCCAAGTACCTTGTGCAGTCGCTAAGGCTTGGCCACCGGAAAGCAACACTGCTCGATGATTTTGCCCCACCCGATCAAAGGCTGGAGCAATAAATTCTCCTAAAACAAATGCAAACATACTTAAAAAAATGCCTGTTTTTAATAAAGCGAACACAATGTGGCGCAATGAATACCGGTGCGCTCTTAATGCAGTCAGCTCATTGTGATTACTCATTTGATTGAGAGATAGCAGCGTACCTAGCAGTAAAGCAAAAGGAAACCACTGATAAATTTTTTGCGGAATGGCAAGCAATATCATGCCAAAGGCATCCCCCATGTCATAGGTGCCATGCCCAATAAAGCGAAACTCATTGACTAACATGAAAAAGAGATCGATGCTCATTAGTAAGACTGAGGCAATCCCCACCATATAAGTAAGCTGTGTAGCCAGATAGCGATTTAGAATTAACATGATTTACGTTTTTCGCCTTAACCGATTCGCTATTCGACGAATAGAAATATAACCTTCCGTTTGTAACAGACCTACTATCGCAATGAACGTGAATATGCCATGTACCCACCAGATGCCGATCCATGGGCTGATTGTATCTGCTTGCATCCAGCGGCGTGATAGGGTCATTAAATTCAGATATAAAATGTACAGGACTAAGCTGGGATACAGTCTAGCAAATCTTCCTTGTCTGGGAGATACTTTTGAGAGCATGAAGGCAAGTAATGCCAAGACAAGACAGGATATCGGCGGCGCAAATCGCCATTGTAGTTCGGCGTTATTCTCCAGACTGGGGTGAGTGAATAAGTCCCAGGTGGGTGGCATTTGTACACTCTCGTTTTCCGTAGGCTGCTCTTGTAGCAAACGCCCATACTCTTCAAAATTCAGTCGTAAATAATTTTTTTCACCGGGCAAGCCTTCATAGCGCTTACCCTGCTCTAATACTAAGTACACTAAGCCGTCTTCTTTGACTACCTTACCAGCTTTGGCAACCAAGACTGTCCATTCAGAGGAGCCAGCCCCTGACTTACCATGTTTTAAATTCTCAGCTTTAGGAAATTCAGCAATAAATACATTTTGCAGGGCTTTGTGATCACCAGATACTTTCTCTACATAAAAAACTAATTCGCCTTGCTTAATAGAATGAAACCGCTCTGGTGTAATGGTTTGCAGGAGTAAGGTAGATTCGTCTTGTTTTAAAGCCTGATCTTTATAGAGAGCGACTTTGGGAGCCACATACAGAGAGCAGCTGGCCACTACGATCATCACCATCATGGCTAAAACCAATACTACTCTTAAGCGCAGTGTGACAGGAGTCCCACAAGCTTTTAACACGATCATTTCATTGTCTGTATATAAGCGCCCTAATGCCAAAATAATCGACAAAAATAAACTGAGCGGCAACATATAAGATAGGAGTCTCGGCACATTAAATGCTAGGATTTTTAATAGGATACCAAGAGAAAGCTCCCCCCCGGCCGCCCTTGTCATCAAGATGACAAACTGATTACTAAGCGCAATCAGCATTAACACACACGTCACGGCTACAAAAACTTTAGAGATCTCGCTATAAAGATAGCGTTTTAGAATCACAGCGCATCCTAGTCATTTAAGAGAATCCGTAGAGCGGCCATTATAGCCATTTGTACGAGTTCAAGATACAATCCAAAAGATGGTAGCCTACTTCGTATCTTTCCTCCTTCGTAAAGCAAACTCGTCTCCACGAGGCCCATACAGGCGCTTCGCTCATGAAAGATCACCAAGGCTACTCTCAGGAAAGTCAGGATGATTTACAAACTCAGCGAGGCCATTATGGAAATCATATCATCACAAACACTCCCAACCAAACAGCAAAGCGACTGTTTAGTAATAGGGAATTTTTCAGACAAATCACTTAAGTCGCAACCCTTCTTAAAAACTTTGGATAAAGCCACGCAAGCACAGCTCAACGCTTTAGAAAAATCTGGGGACCTGGTAAGCGAGCTCAAGTCATCTGTTGTGCTATTTTTCCCGACTACGCCATTTAAGCGACTGTTGTTGATTGGTTTAGGTAAAACCAAAAACTTCGATGCCAGACAACTACATATGACCTTGCAATCTGCCTGTACCGCATTGAATAAATTAAACTGCAAAACAGTTGTTTTTGATTTGGATACCTTTATTCCTATCAAAAAAGACTTTTTACATTATGCACAACTGAGCGCACGCATGCTTGGTGAAAACTGCTATCGTTTTGATCGCTTTAAAAGTAAACCGTCTCCGCTGAAATTAAAAAAAATCACTTTGTATAGTGAGACTGGCACAGCGGCTGCGCTCAAAGAGGCTGTTTCTTTGGGCTCAATTATTCAAGATGGCATGTGTTTCACTCGTGATTTGGCTAATACACCCCCGAACCATTGTATCCCTAAAACATTGGCTGATGCTGCCAAAAAACTGGCCTCTACAAAAAACAAAATTACGACTAAAATCCATACCAAAGCACAAATTGAAAAGCTCAAAATGGGTGCCTTCTTGTCGGTAGCTAAAGCCAGCGCAGAAGCCCCTTTCTTTATTGAGTTACACTATCGCGGTGGCAAAGCCAGTGATCAGCCTACGATTTTGGTGGGCAAAGGAATTACCTTTGATACAGGTGGTAACTCTTTAAAACCAGGTGCTAGTATGATTGGCATGAAATACGACATGTCAGGTGCCGCTACCGTCTTGGGTGTGTTTAAAATTCTGGGCCAATTAAAATTAAAAATGAATGTCATTGGACTCATTCCTACGTGTGAAAACATGATTGGTGGGAATGCTATGCGTCCAGATGATGTGATTACCTCTATGTCTGGCAGGACCATTGAGGTGTTAAATACGGATGCAGAGGGGCGCTTAATTTTATGTGATGCCTTGACTTATGCAGAGCGCTTTTCGCCTAAACAGGTCATTAGTATTGCAACACTCACCGGCGCTTGTGTAGCCACTTTTGGTAATGTTACCAGTGCCTTACTCACCAATCATCAGCCATTAGCAACAGCCCTATTAGACTCCAGCTTGAGTGTTTACGATAAAGCTTGGCAACTACCTTTATGGCCGGAATACCAACCTTTATTAAGCAGTGGTGTAGCGGATATCGCAAATATTGGTGGGCCAATGGGCGGAACCATTACTGCCTCATGCTTTTTAAGCCGTTTTACTGAAAAATACCACTGGGCCCATCTGGACATCGCCGGGACTGCCTATACAATGGGAGACGGGAAAAAGAACGCTTCAGGACGTCCTATTCCATTATTAGTTGATTTTCTTAGAACTAAGGCCTAATCACTTGGATATTACGCTGGTGCTGAGTAGCGCTACCGAGCCTACTGGATTGTTACATCATTTGTGCTTGTCCCTAGCGGCACGCTATCAGCCCGAGCGTAGACACTTTGTTTGGTTACCCACTCCTCTACTCTCAATGTGCGAGGAGTTGCTAGATCGCGTACCACTAGAAGCATTTATGCCACATCAACGCTTTCAAGATCCTAGATCTATTGATTGGCCATTACAGCAAGTTGTGATGCTAGGGGAAACGCCACCGGCGGGAATGGCCATCGATACATTCATTCATCAAAATGAAGCTCCATTACAGCAAGTGTATGCAGAATCCGTTGTCGAATTAGTCCTAAATCAACCCCAAGCCACCGAGGCAGCACGCACTCGGTATAGATATTATCAAAGCCAACACTGGCCTATTCAAATCATCAATCACAGGTAGTCGTCATGGATAAAACCTATCAACCCAATGCAATTGAAGCAAAATGGTATGCCCATTGGGAATCCCATCAATATTTTAAAGCCCAGCCTGCAAAGCAAGCGTATTGCATCATGCTGCCCCCCCCCAATGTGACAGGTCAACTGCACATGGGACACGCGTTTCAAGACGCGCTGATGGATACGCTGATCCGCATGAAGCGCATGCAAGGCCATCAAACACTCTGGCAGATGGGTGTGGACCATGCTGGTATAGCCACACAGATGGTTGTAGAGCGTCAGCTTGCACAAAAAAATCTCTCTCGACATGATTTGGGTCGAGAGGCTTTTATTGAAAAAGTGTGGGAATGGAAACAAGAGTCTGGCGATCACATTTGCCAACAAATGCGCCGTTTAGGTACCTCGGGCGATTGGACACGCAGCCGCTTTACTTTAGATGAGGGACTCTCTGACGCAGT
>JAHFQF010000156.1 GCA_023266435.1 Legionellales bacterium
GGAAGAAGCTAGAAAAAAAGTGGGAGTACCTCTAATTGATGAGGCAATGTCTCGGTTAGAAACTGTCGACGATGGTCCTGCTGATACTAAGCTGCGCGATTTATTTGAGCATGCATTAGATGAGTTGGTAAAAGAAAAGAGAATCAGCCTCAATGAAACAGCTGATTCAGCCTATGGCTCTGGTAGTACAACACCAACAGAGAGACAAACTACATCCAATGAAGACAGACTGGCTGATAGAGTCGCAGAATACTTATATTATGCAGAGGGATATCAGAGGCCTGAGTCTAGTGATACCTCAGAAAAAAAGCGACTTTTTAAAGATATAGATGTAATCAAAAAATCCTCAGATATTAATCAACTGATTCAGCAGATTAAACAATCTAAAGCTTATCGCGATAGACGAGATAAGCCTATCTTTAAGACATCCGATCCTCATGAATATACTGCCATTTTTGCAATTGAAGATAGATATGGTTTGGAATTATCACATATGGATTATACAAAATGTGATCTACCGACACGTAAAGCAATACAGACCTTAATGGACATGACCAAAAATCAACTAAGCGCAGCGATCCCTGCTTTAAAGAAAATACCACTCAGCACACGGCACAAGAGTCCACCTGCTAGTATTATTTCACAGGTAGGTACCCCTAAAGCTGCTCAAGGCAAGCATGGTAGATTTACAAATGATCCTAAAGATGACCGACCACCCCAAAAACCACCAACACCAAAGTCTTAAACAGTAAAATAATACCGCACATTGATCTGAGCCCCTTGATAGCGTAGGGGCACATACGGGGTGCTGCTGGAGTTGGCGGTACCGCCTGCGAATGGTCCAAAGAAAGCCTTACCAAAATCACTGTAATGATATTGTAGATCCAGTGTCCATGCTGGATTGAGGTGATAGGCTATGCCAGCACCATAGCGGGTGACGAGGGTGCGATTTTTATGATCGCTGTAGTGACCTACTTCTTGGCTAGTGGATGAATTTTGTATTTGTACACCGCTTAGGTGTGTTTTATTCAGTCCTGCGCCAGCAAACACGTAGGGTTCTATTGTCGTGGTCCAGGATTTTAACAGAGAGCCAAAGTCTAGGTGCAGTTGGGTAATAAGGGCTTTATTAGAGTTTTGTGCGCGTATGCGTGCTGAGCCATGCGCATTGATGTCGGCATCTAGATTGCGGAACAGATTGATTTCCATGCGGAAGGTATCAAAAAAAGAGAGTCCGGTTCCAAACTGCATGGCATGGTTGGTATCATTTGTATAGAGGACATTGCCTGCCGTGCTGTCTTGTGAGGCAAAATAACGCGCAGTGCTGACTGGGCCCAGTCGCCCAACGTCTGCATGGACGTACCAAGTTGGTTCTGCAAAGGCACTCGCCGAATAGGCGAGTGTCAAGTGTGTGAGTCCTAGTAACAAAGCGCGTTTCATCATGGCTGTCCGTTCTTAAGTTAAAAGTTGGTTAACGTGGGAGAGTGATGCTCTTTAGGGTCGAGTCCTTTGCTGGTATAAAAGTGTTGAATGGCAGCGAGGACTTCTTCCGGTGTCTCCACCACAGTAAAGAGTTCTAAGTCTTTGGCTGTGATCATGTTATGGGGGAGTAGCACATCATTAAACCAATTAATCAATCCAGCCCAAAATTCAGCATTGACCAGGACCACTGGGATGCGTCTGGTTTTTTTAGTTTGGATTAGAGCTAAAATCTCAGCCACTTCATCCAGTGTCCCAAATCCACCCGGCATCACTACATACGCAGTTGCGTATTTAACAAACATGATTTTACGGGTAAAAAAGTGGCGAAACTTTAAAGAGATGTCTTGGTATTTATTGGGCGGCTCTTGTAAGGGCAGCTCGATGTTGAGCCCTACGCTTAAGGACTTACCTTGATACGCGCCACGATTACCAGCTTCCATGATACCAGGTCCACCACCAGTCACGACGGAGTAACCAGCATCTGACAATAGTTTGCCAACTTTTTCTGCGGTTTGATAATACTCATCTTCTGGTTTTGCTCTGGCTGAACCAAAAATACTGATAGAGGGTTTGATGGTGACTAAGCGCTCAAAGCCTTCTACAAATTCGGCGATAACCTGAAATAATTTCCATGATTCGCGGGTCATTGAAGAGTCATTTACCATTGGGGCGACTGGCCGAGCATCCTTTTTGGGTGTAATTTCTGTAGTAGCCATCCTATTCTCCCTAATATTGGTGCCACGCTTTCACTATATCATGAATTTTAAAGCTGTCTATTGAAATCACATTCGGAGAGGCTTCCTGTCATTGCGAGCATCGCAAAGCAATCCAGGCTTCAGTACTGGATCGCCACAGTCGCTACGCTCCTTCGCGATGACGATGGTTTCCCTAAAATCAAGTGCGACGACGATAGTTCCCTTCTATAATAAAGAGAGATAAACCCATCTTGTGTTATTAGTTAATTGTGAGACAAAGCAATGAGTGTGTCCGCTAAAATCAAACATTATTTAGATAAGCATCGCTTGAGCTACCACATTTTAAGTCATCATCGTACAGTGACATTACATGACGCGGCAGAGGTATTACAGATTTCCCCTTTGGCATTTGCACGTGCTGTGATCTTAGAAGATCAAGCGGGATTTTTGATGGCAGTGTTACCTTTGGATCGAAAGATTGATTTTAATTTGTTATACAAACTCGTGCAGCGCAAAATGTCCATTGCTCCTCGCGTTAAGGTAGACAAATTATTCTCTGATTGTGAGCCAGGCTCGCACCCACCTTTAGGCGACCCTTATACGATCCCATCGATTGTGGATGAGTCCTTATTAAATGCAAAGACGATTTATTTTGAACCAGGTAGTCATACTGCCATTGTACAGATTGGGCAAAATGATTTTCATTATTTGACATCCAATGCGGTCTGGGGAAACTTTTCTGTGCCCATTTCGCATCCGAATGAGCCTGCTTGTCACTTTGTCCCTCAACAAGAATTAACCGATGCCTTGATTCGTTTGCATAACCCTTGTTTGGACATTTTAACAGAGCACATGAAGGTACCCGAGCTGTGCTCCCTGACTAAGCAATGGCTTGCATTAAGCCAACAACCTCATATTTCTGCTGAGGCGGTATTGCCTTTATTAAAAGCAGATGCCTTTGCTTTACAAGGGATAGAAATGTGTTTGTCATTGTTTGCTGGTAAAGAAAGTGCGTTACCACTTGAAGCACAAGTGCAGCAAGTATTTGCTGAAACAACCCTCTGGCAAAGTGTGGCAGCGATAGCCGCCGCGTTACATAGCATGCAAACCTTGCATATCCAAACTAAAGGACCCTTGGGCGCTAAGCAACTCTGGTTACAGTCAATGTTAGCCACTGCTGCTGCTCTATATAGTACAAAACAGGAGGCCACGCGCTTTCACGTTTCTCAAGCCGATCTCCTATTGGGTGTTTGTTTACATAATTTAGGATTTTGGATGGTAGGGCATTGTTATCATCCTGAGTATGCATTACTCAATAAAATGTTTCTAGTCAATCCCAATGCACCGATTGTCAATTTAGAAAAACGTTTATTGGGGTTAGGACGTGCACAAAAGATCATTGGTTGTGGACATGCGCGGATTGGTGCTTGGTTAGTGCAAAAGTGGGGATGCAGTGACGCAGTCATTGCCATGCTGAGTGAACATCATACCGAAGACTATCGCGGTGAGTTTGTAGCGGCAGTAACGTTGACTCAAGGATTAGATTTTGAATTAAAACGTCTACGCATTGGCGATGGCTCAGTCACTGGTTTTAGTTGGCCGATGTATCCACCTTTTGACCAACTCTCGACTGATCTGCCTGCTTGGTTAGAAGACAGGGTAGCACTTGCCGAAGTATTCGTGGATATACTCCTAAGTAAAAAGTAAGATAGCTGAAGTTTAAGGGTGTCCAGGACTAGCGATGCCCCCTCTCCATTGATATAATTCTTCCTTTTATACTTATTCATACTCTTCGCGATTGGCTCTTAGGCGTTGTTGTCTGCGTCTGCTCGCATAGCGGGCCGGCACAGAGACCGGCCCCTACATTTTATGTACGGTGCCGGTTGCTTGCGACTTGACGCCTAGCCTAAAATCAAATTGCTTTGGGTACGGGGCTTTCACTGTTGACGATAAGAGGAATGAATGTCTATGCGATTGATTTTGTTAGGGCCACCAGGTGCAGGGAAAGGCACACAAGCGCAGCTCATCATGCAAGCGTATCACATTCCTCAGATTTCCACCGGCGACATGTTGCGGCAAGCAGTTGCCGCTGACTCTCCTTTAGGTAGAAAAGTCAAAGCCATCATGGACAGTGGATCGTTGGTGCCAGACGCACTGATCATCGAGTTAGTGAAGGAGCGGATTCATCAACCAGATTGTGCACAAGGGTTTATTTTAGATGGATTCCCACGTACTGTCGCACAAGCTGAAGCCCTGAGCACAGAGCAGATTGCCTTAGATGCCGTCGTGGACATCGATGCCACAGACAGGGTTGTGATTCGCCGCTTGACAGGGCGTCGTGTGCATCCTGGTTCAGGTCGCGTGTATCATTTGGATTTTTGTCCACCACGTATTACAGACAGAGATGATGAAACAGGTGAGCCACTCATTCAGCGTGAAGACGACAAAGAAGAAACAGTAAAAAAACGTTTAGATATTTTTCGTGAGCAGACAGAGCCGGTGATTGATTATTACATGAAGCAAAATGTCATTCCGTACATTGTGATTGATGGTTCATTAGACGCTGAACAAGTCAAAGAAAATATTTTGAGCGCCTTAAAAAACCTCACTCAAAAAACCCGCTGATTATAGTTACAGTGACCGCCCTCCAAACAGGTGTGAGTGTGGTCACCTCTTTGACAATGGGTCATGATTTTTGAGGTTCTACTTCAAACTTACTAATTTTTCTCAGTTGGTTTGAGCTCTGCAAAAAATCACATTTTCCCCGTCTAAATTCCCGAAAAAATAAAAAAAATTTTCATTTTATTTTTTATACTTTTTAAAAAAAGAAATTTCAGAAAAAAAACAATATAAATCAATCAGATAGGGCTTGTCTGGTAGAGGCTTTTTTTCAGATCTGCCTCACATAAAAGTCTTAATACTTCTGAATGTTTAAAAAAAAGTGAGTTTATCTTTAAAAAAAACTTGCTTCTTAAAAAAAAAATATGCGAATGTAATAACTGGCGTGCACTGAGTTTCGGTTTTGTTTTCTGTCAATGTAATGGAGTAATCATTTCTTGTCATTGAGCATGACCTTAAACTTGTACAGGGATGTGCTATGTTTTCAGTGTCCGGAAAGATCAGGTAGCCAAGTAAGGAGAAAACCATGGTAGCCAAAGTTAAAGCAAAGAAGACTGTAAAGAAGGCCGCAGCCAAACCAGCAGCAGCCAAGAAACCCGTCGCAAAGAAAAAGGTAGCTGCTAAGAAGCCTGCTGCTAAAAAGAAAGTAGCAAAGAAGAAAGTTGCTGCTAAGAAGCCAGAGGCTGCAAAACCTGTTGCTGCGCCAAAAAAGAAAGCAGTGAAAAGAAAACCAGCTGCTAAAAAGACA
>JAHFQF010000009.1 GCA_023266435.1 Legionellales bacterium
TTTTAATGTTTCTAAAGATGGATTATCTCAATATGAAGAAGCTCATATAAGAATTCAAAGATTTGGGATGCTTATTGCCAACAAAGACAGGTTTATTGAAATTCTTGAATCAAAAGATAAGAGCAGATATTTTGAATTATGCCAAATCACTGGTCTGGCATATCATCCCGATAAAAATTCTCCTGGCGTTGAAAAAGCTTATATTGAATTTGTAGAATATTTTTTAAAAGAACATTTTCAACATGCAAAAAAACAGGGAAAAGAAGCCTTAATTGATTTTTTTAAAAAGGCATTTGATGGTGTATGCTTTGAAGATAGGGCTAGAAACCTTGAAGAATACGCTATAAAACATCCTCTGCCTGGCGCCGATACCCAGGAGATTCATGAGGTTGCTGATTGGAGTACGCAGAATCCGGTTGAAGACGCTTTTATGGCGGAGGTTACCATGTTAGCTTTAAAGAAAGGCGAAGCTCCCACTCCAAGTGAATTTTACGACTGTTTACAAAAAAAAGGAATTTTCGATATGGAGTTTAAGACGGCAGGGGGGGGCATAGCTAAACCATCGAAAGACACCTATGATCGATGGGCAGCGCAACAAATAGACCTCTGCATACTTAATGAAGAAAGCGATCTCAGGCCAAATCTACGATGAGCTTATTTAATGGGAATTTCTCAGTCGATGAGTTTTTCACTATCACTGAGTTCTCCACTATTATCACAATAAATAACCAGAAAATTCCTGGGATCTTCAATAATCAATATGTTGAATATACCGATATCTCAGGCAATCATCCCACCTTTCTCTGTCCCAGTGAACGCATTAGCAATATCGAATTAGGCGATGAAATTGCAATTAATCACAAATATACCCGTAACAGATCATTTTTCGGTGTTATCCTAAACTCAATGCTTCCAATCCATCACCAATAATTGATGAGATTTGGTCAATATATTTTTTTTGATTTCCAAAAAAATCCAAACAAGCCTTTTTAAAAGAATCAAATTTTTCGTAATATTTATTGTAAATTACATTTTTTTTGAAAACCTTCCACAAACGCTCTATCAAATTTAATTCAGGAGAATACGCTGGCAAATAAACAAGATTTATTTTATTTTTCGATGCAAAATCTCTCACTTTTTTAGAATAGTGATATCTTGCATTATCTAAAATAATATGTATTTTTTTGACTTTGGGATAAAGTAATAGTAGTTGAACGAAAAGTGCAATCGTAGATTCCTGATCAATAGTACTTTCGCTAGCAACAATTGTTGTTTCAAATGTCTCAGCATTCATGGCGCCATGAATATTAAATCGAGAGCGACCAGTATTACTTTTTAATTCACATTCTTCGCCCTTGCGAATCCAACCATGCCAGGGAAGACTATTGTGTTGTGGATGAACGCCATCTACAAAAAATATAATTTCATCTTCAGATTTTTTTTCTATAAAATCTAAATAAAGTTCTAAAAATTCGTCTTGTGCCTGCTTATCAGCATTGGCTGGCACCAATTTTGGTTTTTTATATGTGAAACCAAGTTGATGAAGAAGATTAGTCATGCCGCTCTGGGAGTACTTTACATCAAAGGTTTTGCTAACAAACTCACGTACTGACAGCGTTGTCAGATGCAGATTTTGAACAAGCTCTTCAGAAAGCATCTGAGTTTGCACTTCATTTAATAATGGCTTACTACCTTGATGTAAAGTTTTCAGCAGATTTAAAAATCCACCTTCTTTGTATTTTTTAATGTAATTACTAAGGGTATCTTCGTCCAATAAAAGAGCTTCTGCAACTTGCCGCACACTCCAGCCAGTACCTAGCAATATAACAGCATTAATGCGATAGGCTTTGTTTTTACGTTTTTCCAGCCTATGTACATGACGCAGCTTTTTAATTTCTTCAGGCGATAGTTTAAAATTTTTGATTGCAAGATTATAGCAAAAAATAAGCTGCAGTTACACAGAAAAATGATCTGTTACGGGTATATACCCAAGATACTTCAAAATGCGTAGTTTATAGCAAAGCGAATTTAACCAGATGCAGTTTTCCGAACCAAGGAATAGTCGATACTATTGCGAGGTGAGGAAGGCTGCAGAGGGTTAAATTCGCTTTGCTATAAACTACGCATTTTGAAGTATCTTGGGTATATATCACTTTAGACTGGGAGATGGCGCAGGCTTGGCCAGAAGGGACTCAGTGACTTGATTTCAATTTCAGCTGTCCTCCTAACAAATTAGCAGGCACAGCCTGTGCCATATTTTTAGGCAGTGGTAAGTTTAAATGCATCATTAACTCAATAAAGGCTGCTTTGTCTTTATTTGCAAAGCGTGGATTATATTGTTTTTCCTCACCGACAGTGGACACTGTATGCCCTCGATAATCATGCCCAGGATAAATCAAAGTACTGCTGGGTAGACTAAATAATTTTTGATTCACAGACTCAAACAATACACCCGGGTCGCCCCCTTGAAAATCAGTACGACCACACCCACGAATAAATAAAGCATCTCCAGTCAGCACTTGTGTATGATTAATCAAATAGGCCATATGACTTTCTGTGTGACCAGGCGTGGCCATGGCTTTCAAATAAATACTTCCTAACTCCAACACTTCATTGTCCTGAAGTTCTCGATCTATGTTTTGTACACCACTGCCTATGGGAACCAATCCCAAACAGTTTGTTTCATTGCGCAATACTCCAGCACCAGTCACATGATCGGCATGGATGTGTGTTTCTATGCAGTATTTTAAAGTTAAACCTAGCTCAAACAACAATTTGAGATCTCTTTCTACTTGCTCCAAAACGGGATCAATCAAAATAGCGGTTTGTGTTGCTCTATCTGCCAATAAATAAGTGTATGTTGAGCTTTCTGCGTCAAATAATTGTCTGAATAACATCTTTACCTCTCCGTGCACTATACTTAAAAAAACAACCCATTGTATTTATCTGCGCATGAAACAAACTAACATAAATCCATACCAAATAGACATTTTATGGGAGCGCATGCATCCTCTCCCTACTTTTTCTTTGGAGGAAATACACGCCTTATTCGCCCCCGCTTTTGGACCGGGGCTAGCCATTCAGTCTGTAGAGGCCATCCATCAAAACAGCATTTCTAATTTTAATTATTGTGTCAGTTTAGAAAGCATGTCACATCCTGTGTTGCTTAGATTTTATAGCCATCAACAAAGCTGCGCACTAGAATCCGCTTTGCTGCATCTGCTTAAAAACGATTTTACAGTACCCCAGGTTTATTATTTCGGTCAACATGGCGCATCAACTTATGCACTTTTGTCGTGGGTAGAAGGTACTGCGCTCCCTCAAGTCTTGCCTTCGTTATCTGAGACAGAACTCACATTGATTGGCAAAGAGATAGGACTCTTTTTAAGCAAACTGCATCAAAAGCAAGACGCTCACATTGAAACTCTGCTTGAAACACACACTCCACCTCAACATCATTTTGAAGACTTCATGAGTTATTTGGAGATTGAGCCTGCGGGTTCAAATCTCGCGCCTACGCTATTAAAGCAGTTACGCCAATGCATGATGCGTTATCAGACAGTATTGACTGCTCTGGATAATGATCAGGTATTGATACACGGTGATTTTAAAATTCAAAATATTCTCTGTCAGCCAACACAGCCCCATCAAGTAGCTGCTGTGCTAGATTGGGAGTCTAGCCGTTTAGGCTCACACTATACGGATTTGGGACATTTGTTTCGCGGTCCCTTGCCAAAGGCATTTTCAGAGAGTTTTCTTTTTCATTACCAGACTAACTTTCAGCCATTACCTACAGATTGGTTAGTACGTGCAAAATTGTGTGATCTGCTGTCCCTAATGAGTTATTTGAATACACACATTCCTATGCCAAACACTTTTAAGGGCGTTCAACAGTTGATCAAAGAAACGCTTGCTTATTTAAAGTAGTGCTGTTCTAAAGTTCACATACCAGAAATAACTCTTATCTCTCCATACTCATACAAAAGAAAACATGCTAGCATAAGGTTTTTGTGGCATCAAACCATACATGATAGTGATTAAAAAAAATAATCTCGAGCGCGCTTTGCTTATCTTATTGTTTGGAATCATTCTTGCGGCAATCCTCTCATTAAGATTTTTTGATAAAGGCTGCCTACCTGATCATGACTGTCAAACATACATTGCGATGGCACACTCCATTGCATCTGCTGGCCTCATCCCACATCACGCTGTACGAATTCTCCCCCCTTTACTCGCCCATGGATTACATGATTTAGGGCTCTCGTTGCATGATGGTTTTCTGTTGATTGTCACCTGTAGTTTATTGGCTACTTTTTATTTGGTATATCGACTTTGTCTACAAGTCTGTCGCGAACCCATATTAGCCTTTATTGCCTCTTTAACGTTATTTGTCTGGCATTGGGGCATGCTCATTCCATTAAAAACACCTTACCAAGCCTGTGATGCCATGGTGTATTTGTTTATTATGGCAACCGTGTACTGCATGAGGGGCAAGCATCTCTGGCCACTCTTTTTCATCAGCTTGTTGGGTATTTTGACGCGGCAAAGTTGTTTTGTCCTTGCCTTTTTTGCTACCTTACAGTTGTTTGTGACGACACGTCGTCCACTTGTACTCATGCATCTCGTTTTAATAGTGTTTACTTATGGTGTATTAACGCATCTCTACCAATCCGAACAGGCGTTAGCAGCGTCAGTTATGCCCTCTGCACAATATGTTTCTTTGGCATTTTGGCATTATGTTCTCAAAGACTCACACGTTATTTTTCTTTTGCTACCTTTTATTCCCTGGTTAATCGTGGGCTGGAAGAATCTGCGACATAGCTTCCAAAAAAGCTGGTATTTGTTGTGCTATGGATTGGTGGTCAGTCTACAACCGCTGGCTGCCTATGAAATGGTGGGCTATCATAATTTTGTGCGCCTTGCCCTACAAGGACTTTGGGGTATTGCACTCGTCCTCCTACTACATACCATTGCTCAACCTATCACGGCCCGTCAAAAGATGGCATTGCTCATTTATATGGTACTGCTGACGATATTGTGGGGAGATCTGTGGCGCTTGGGCGCTACGACATTGATTTCAGCTTGGTTATTCCTGCCTACTATTCAGAGACGCCTGGCCTAAAAGAGGCTGGCCGTAGCGCACTTTTGTTTACTACTTTACACCTATGGTAGTATACCGGGATGTTGAGATTGGACAAACCGTGATTTTTTATGACGACACATCGGAAAGTATTAGTCTGTGGTGGGGCGGGTTTTATTGGTTCACATCTATGCCAGGCCTTACTCCAACAAGGCGCTACTGTTTTTTGCTTAGATAACTTTATTACAGGTAGAAAACAAAATATCCTATCGCTTTTGGAGAGCTCGCAATTTTTCTTGATGCAACAAGATGTGTGTGACTCCATCTCTTTAGAGGTCGATGAAATCTATCATCTGGCCTCCCCAGCCAGCCCAATTCATTATCAAGCGTACTCCATAGAAACGAACCTCGCGAACACAGCGGGTACGCTCAACTTGTTGCGCCTGGCGAAAAAAAATAATGCGCGTTTTCTGTTTGCTTCAACCAGCGAAATCTATGGCAACCCCTTACAACACCCTCAGTCAGAAGAATACCTTGGAAACGTCAACTGCTATGGTCCTCGCGCTTGCTATGACGAGAGCAAACGCTGCGGAGAAAGCTTGGTGTATGATTTTCAACATCGCTTTGGTGTGAATACTGCCATCGTCCGTATTTTTAATACGTATGGTCCCCATATGGCCATGGATGACGGGCGTGTGATTTCTAATTTTATTACACAAGCGCTACAAAATAAGCCCTTGTCTGTCTATGGAGAGGGCTTGCAAACACGGTCTCTGTGTTACGTTGCCGATCTTGTTAACGGCCTAATTAAACTCATGGCCGCCAATACGGTACATCCACCTGTTAATTTAGGTAATCCTTACGAATTGCCTGTCATCGAGATTGCCAAACGCATTTTAGCACTGACACACAGTGAGTCTTGCATCGAATATTATCCACTACCCAAAGATGACCCTTTGCAACGACGCCCTAATATTGCACGTGCACAGCAGTTATTAGGATGGGAACCTACCTACTCTCTAGAAGTAGGGCTGACAAAAACAATTACTTATTATCAAACCGAATTAGCAGAAGTGGAGGCCTAATGACTAAAGTAGCATTGATTACGGGAATCACCGGTCAGGATGGTGCCTATTTAGCAGAGTTCCTTTTAAAGAAAGGATATGTAGTACACGGAATTAAAAGACGCACCTCTTTGATTAATACCGATCGTATCGATCATTTGTATCAAGATCCGCAATCTAACCACCGTAATTTGATTTTACATCATGGGGATATGACCGACGCCACTAGCTTGATTCGTATCTTGCAGCAAACACAGCCCGATGAGATTTATAATTTGGCGGCCCAAAGTCACGTTGCGGTATCGTTTGAAGAACCAGAATATACTGCAAATGCAGATGGCTTAGGCGCTTTGAGACTCTTAGAAGCTATCCGTATCCTGAAGCTAGAAAAAAAATCGCGATATTATCAAGCTTCTACTTCTGAACTGTACGGTTATGTACAAACCGTACCTCAAAATGAGCAGACCCCCTTTTATCCCCGCTCCCCTTATGCCGTCGCAAAGCTGTATGCGTACTGGATTACAGTGAACTATCGGGAAGCCTATAATCTCTATGCCTGCAATGGCATTTTATTTAATCACGAGTCTCCACTCCGTGGAGAAACTTTTGTCACTCGAAAAATCACGCGTGCTTTGTGTGAGATTAAATTAGGTCTGCGCGACACATTGTATTTGGGTAATCTGAATGCGAAACGTGATTGGGGGCACGCTCGAGACTATATCGAAATGCAATGGCTCATGCTGCAACAAGATAAACCTGAAGATTACGTCATTGCGACAGGGCATCAATACAGTGTCAGAGAGTTTGTCGAAACCGCTGCTCACTTATTAGACATTTCAATTACCTGGCAAGGCACAGGGGTAGATGAACAGGGTATTGATGCAACCGGCAAAGTCATTGTAGCCATTGATCAGCGTTACTTCCGCCCTACTGAAGTAGAAACTCTTCTTGGAGATGCCACCAAAGCCAAAGTGCAATTAGGTTGGAGCCCAAAAACCTCTTTCCAAGCATTGGTTGAAGAAATGGTCTTACATGATTACGCGTTAGCCCAAAAGAAACAACTACTTAATAAGACCTATACTACAACCCGTACACTCAAGGAATTGATGGATGCTTGATAAATCCACCAAAATTTATATTGCTGGACATCAAGGCTTAGTCGGTAGTGCATTGGTGACAGAGCTTGCAGAAAAAGGCTACCAGCACTTAATACTCAGAACGCGTGCTGAATGTGATCTGCTGAATGTTGATCACGTGGCAACATTATTTCAAACTGAAAAACCAGACGTGGTCTTTTTGGCCGCCGCAAAAGTAGGGGGTATCCTCGCCAATCATCAGTTCCCAGCCGATTTTATTTATCAAAATCTGCAAATTGAACTGAATGTCATTCATCAAGCCTTTTTGAATGGTGTCAAAAGACTCGTTTTTTTAGGATCATCCTGTATTTATCCTAAATTTTGTCCTCAACCCATGCAAGAAGCACACTTATTGAGTGGCGATCTGGAGCCCACTAACCGACCTTACGCCATCGCAAAAATTGCAGGCATTGAGCTCTGTTGGTCCTATAATCGTCAATATCAAACACAATACTTGGCGGTCATGCCCACCAATTTATTTGGGCCCCATGATAATTATGATTTACATACTTCGCATGTCATCCCCGCCTTGATTCGTAAAATTGATGCTGCTAAACGCACTCACAGTCAACAAGTCACACTATGGGGAACAGGAGCTCCGCGCCGAGAATTTTTATACAGCCCTGATTTGGCTGCCGCTTGTGTCCATCTGATGGAGTTATCCGACGCAAAACTACACTCCGTTGTCCTAAATACCCCTGACCAACCACCGCTGATTAATGTAGGCTATGGCAGTGATGTTACCATTTTAGAGCTGGCCCAATTACTTGCAGACATTATCGGATTTACAGGTAAATTTGTGTTTGATACTACCCTGCCAGATGGCACACCACAAAAGCTCTTGGATTGTAGAAAAATACATACGTTAGGCTGGAAGCCGCGGTATGATTTGCGAGCAGCACTCACAAAGACTTATGCAAATTTTTGTGAGATGCACTGCGTGACTTAACCTCGGCCAACACCATGATAAACAAATCCCGCTTGTTTCACGGCTTCGATATCAAATAAGTTTCTACCATCAATGATCAGGGCGTCTTGAAGATTTTTCTTAATTTCACTTAAAGAAACTTTTTTAAAGCACGCCCATTCTGTCAAAAGCAACAGAGCATTTGCACCTTCTATGGCTTCTTCCGCACTGTTTGCAAAAACAATCTCTTTATCAGTCCAAAGTTTTGTTGCTTGAGGATAGGCTTGAGGATCATAGACTTGAATATGCGCGCCTGCTTTCAATAACGTATTAATGACCCCTATACTAGACGCCTCTCGCATATCATCTGTGTCGGGTTTGAAGCTTAAACCCCAAATTGCAATGACTTTACCTGCCAATCGATCCCCATAATGCGCCTTGAGTTTTTCGGCGGGCCATAGCTTCTGGCGCGCATTGACAGCAGACACCGCTGTCAGCATGGGCATATCACACTCCCATTGCTTTGCCATCGTAGACAATGCTGCAATATCTTTGGGAAAGCAGGATCCACCATAACCACACCCTGGCTGAATGAAGTGTGGACCAATGCGATGATCAAGCGCAATGCCTTTTTTGACGTCCAAAATGTCTACACCTGTTTTTTCTGCTAAACGTGACAGCTCATTGATAAAACTGATTTTTGTTGCCAGCATCGCATTGGCTGCGTATTTGGTCATCTCTGCGGCGGCACGTGTCATGCAAATGATTTTTTGCTCGTCGACAAAAGGAAGATAGCAATTTTTTACCAAGTCAACTGCTTCTTTGTTTTCGCCCCCAATGACCACTCTATCTGGGATAAGAAAATCTTTCACAGCAGAGCCTTCGCGCAGAAACTCAGGGTTGGATACTAATTGCGCTTGAAAATCCACGCCACGCTCTGCGAATACTTGCTGCATCGCTGTAGTCACAATTGTTCCACTACCGATAGGCACTGTGGACTTAATCACCACGGTAGGAGCATTCTGAATCTGAGCAGCAATGCCTTTAGCAACAGCAATCACATGGCTCAAATCAGCACTCCCATCCTCATCGCTCGGTGTACCCACTGCGATAAAATGCAACACTCCATGCTGATATGCCATTAGCGCATCGTTTGTAAAAATAACGCGCTCCGCAGCAAGATTGGTTTGCAGCAATTGATCCAGTCCTGGCTCAAATAAAGGCACATGACCTTTCTGAAGTTGTGCGATCTTATGCGGATCAATGTCTTGGCAGACAACATGGTGCCCGCTTTCCGCAAAACACAGTGCTGTTACTAATCCCACATAACCTGATCCGTAGATTGAAATCTTCACACCTTCGCTTCCTTTCCAAACAAACCTGAGTTAGGTTTTTGCGCTATAAAATATCTCTCAAAACTCGTCCTGCCAAACTTTTTTATGCTTTAAAACCCTGAACTGGGGTTAAACAAAGTTTTTCTCCGATTATGAGACATAATCCTTTTTAAATAATATTTAATCAGATTCCAGTAATGCAAACCAGTTAAAAAAATGGGGTGATTTAGATGATGCCAACGTTTAATACAATCATACTCTTTCAAAACGGCTGGAATATTCCCGCATCCTACCCCATCATCCTGCCAATAGGCTACCTGTACATCCGATAAATATACGTGGATGGGATCAAAATAACTTCTGAGCAATAACTCATAGTCCATCGCATATTTTAAACGTGTATCAAAGTACCCATATCGTTCAAAATACCGACGATGCATGAGCAAGCCTTGATGAGGATAAATCATTTTGTACAAAAGCACACGCTGTGGAGCGCTGGGCCACACTGCCGGTGCAATTGTTTTAACCGAATGATCAGCATTTGCCATAATGACCTTGCCTGCTATCAAATCCGGTAGTGGGCTGCCTACTTTCTCCATTAATAACATGAGCGACTGTGGGTTTAAAAAGGTATCTCCCGCCCCTAAAAAATACAGATACTCTCCTGTCGCAATCGCTACGCCTTTATTAAAAGCCTCAGAGATACCGCTGTCTGACTCACAAATCACTGTATCAATGTGGGATTGATAATGCGTTAAAATTTCCGCGGTGTTATCAGTTGAACAACCATCTATGACTACAATCTCTTTGGACGGATAGCTTTGTTTGATAATACTCTCTAATGAGATCGGTAACTTATCTGCTGCATTTTTACAGGCAATAATAAGCGTAATTTTAGGAAAAGATACAACGCTCAAGAACGCACTCCCACACCTCTTTTCACAAGATAGTATGCCCAGACAAACAAGGTCATTGTAAAGCAAATCAGCCCTATGACAGAGCTCACTATGGGTACATCACTGATGCCTAATAGACTATAACGGAATACATTGACTGTATAAAAAATGGGATTGATGTGTGACACATGCTGCCAAAAAAGCGGTAATGCTTGTATAGAATAAAATACACCCCCTAAATAAGTTAACGGAGTTAAAATAAAGACTGGCACGAAATTAATGTCATCAAATTTTTTAGCAAAAATGGCATTAATCAATCCTGCCAATGAGAAGACAGTGGCAGTCAAGAAAATTACTAGGAGCAGGTAAAAAAGATGATGGATAGAAAGTGGGTGAAAACTCCATGAAACACCCATGGCTAACAATCCAATGATCAATCCTCTAGAGATGCCTCCTGCAACATAGCCCATCAAAATGGCAAAAGGTGACATACTGGAAACATAGATTTCCTCAATATTTTTTGCAAACTTTGATCCAAAGAAAGAGCCAACAACATTTGCAAATGAATTATTAATCACGCCCATCATCACCAAGCCTGGCGTAATAAAAGTAATATAAGAAACACCTTGCATGTCCCCTACCCGATCGCCAATGACTCGGCCAAACACAATAAAATACAATAAAATCGTAATCGTCTGTGGTAATAACGTTTGTGTCCAAATACGAAAGAATCGCTTGACTTCCCGCCGCCAGAGAGTCAGAAAAGCTATCCACTGTGCCTGCATGTTTACTGCTCCTGCTGGCGGATAAGTTGTAAAAACAACTCTTCGAGACGATTGGTCTTATGCCGCATACTGGTGATATGTAGTCCGTGTTGATTAAAATGCTCAAATAAATGATTTAATCGGGTACCCTGTTGATAAGTCACCTCTATACAGGTCTCATCGACTTGCTGCACATGAAATCCCGTCATTTTAGGTATAGTTTTTAATGCACTTTCTAAATCAATCACTAAAGTTTCTTCTTTAGTTTGTGAAAGTAATTTCTTGATAGAAGTATTCGCAATTAAATTACCTTTATCGATGATAGCGACGTTACGACACAGCTGCTCTGCTTCCTCTAAATAATGCGTTGTCAGAATAATGGTCACCCCCGACTTATTCATCTCTTTTAAGAAATCCCACATCTGTCGGCGTAGCTCAATATCTACGCCTGCAGTGGGCTCATCTAAAATAAGCAACTTGGGATGATGCACCAGACTACGTGCTATCATTAAACGACGCTTCATCCCACCGGATAAAGTGCGTCCGATGTCAAAACGTTTCTCCCAAAGACCCAACTGATGCAAATAATACTCTGCATTTTTTTGGGCGGTTTTTCGGGGTATTCCGTAGAATCCAGCTTGGTTAGTTACAACATCCAATACTGTTTCAAAAATATTAAAATTAAACTCTTGGGGTACTACACCAAGGTGTAATTTAGCCAATGTGCTCTGTTTTTCAATGTCGTATCCAAAAATCTTGACAGTCCCGGCGGTAGCTTGCGTTAAAGTTGCCACAATACCAATGGTCGTAGATTTACCAGCACCATTTGGACCTAATAACGCAAAAAAATCCCCTTGTTTGACTTCTAAATTAATACCTTTAAGCGCGACTACGCCTGTCGAGTAAGTTTTAGAAACATTTTTAAGCTCAAGTGCAACGGTCGTGCTCATCATGGATACTTGAATAGAAAAGTTATAGTATGGATGATATCAATTTTGGAGGGTTTAAACCAACATGGAAAGTTATTTAGAAAAGCCACAAACTATCGGGTTATTGCTGGATAACGCAGTCTGGTTGGTCAGGAAATATCTGATAAGCTTATTTCCCTTAACATTATTGTATGGTGTACTGCTGTTCTCTCCTAGTATCCTGCTAACCTATACTCCATTACAACTCACAGAAATCCTGCATCAGCATCAAACACCTTATTTATTAATAAACTTCTATCTCTCTTTACTCACTGCTGGCGCTATTTTGTACCGCTTGTTTGCCTTAGCCAACAATAAACCCGTTAGCAATGGAGAAGCATTCTCTATCTCTCTACGGAAAAGCATTTATAGTACAATCACACTATCTGCCGTGCTCGCTTGCGTAGCGGGATGTTATTGGATCATTGATCAATATCTTATGCATGGTATACGCATCAGCGTTAACCTCCCGAACTTCGGAGAGCAATCATTGAATCTCCTTGGGGTTGCTGTCAGTAGTTTAATCCTAGTGTATTTGACACCCAGCTTTGGCTTGGTGATCACGAAAAACCACGGACCTCTGAAAGCATTGACCGCCAGCCTGCGCCTGGTACACGGCAATTTAAATCGCACGTTGACCATTCTTTTCATGGGAAAGCTCATTTATTTCGCGCTAGCATGCTCTGTGTTCATTCTCTTGTTCGCACTCTCTACAGTCATAGAGCTGAATCAAAAATTGTTTCTGTACCACCTCATTGCGCAAACCATCGTTGCGGCTATCGCCAGTAGTTACCTCTTTGCTGTGTACTGCATGCTACTGATTGATTTAGACATTCGCTATCACATCAAAAAATACTTTAAAGAATAGTCCTTTAGATATTTTTACTAATGGCTTTTAACTGTGTATAAAGTGCCCGATCGATGGTTTCATCAATGATCCCTTCTGGCGCCTCTTTACCAATATTCTTGAGAAATTCGCGAGCCAACTGCACACGGCGATCTATTTTCATGTTATCCCAGCGCTCTAGTAACTCCTTCAAGTACTGATGCTGCTCCGGATCCAAAGTGATGGTGCGCAACACGTGCTGATATCCTTGACTGGATTTATCACTGTGGACCGCGAGTGTGCCTGCAACCAGATCCCCAATGCGCACTTGATTTTCAGAGTACAATAAAGACAGCATACCGATGAGATAGCTGCCCGGTAACACATCAATCAAACGGAAAATATTGCGCAGAACGATGGCGTATAAAGAAGGCGCTCTACCACGAAAAGTAATCAGCCGAATACCTACAAAACGTTTGCCTGGCGAAGCACCTTCGGAAAGACATTCACACAGGATCCCATACCCAAACCAGATCGCCAATAAAGGTCCGACCTCTCGCATGGGAAAGCTAAATTCCGAATCCTGAATATAACGGATTAACGAAAGTAGTGGATTGGTACCCCAGAACGACTGGCAAATTTGAAACCACAACAACACTAAAAATACTTTTAAAAGAAAATCTATGGCATAAGCATAAGCACGCGAACCTAACCCTGCTATGTGATGGGTATGCTCATTTCCTTCTACATCAGCCACACTAATCACTCGTCGCATACTTGCTCTTCCTTTTGCTACCATAACCTTTTGCACCCACAGTATAGATAATTTACAATGGATTATCATCCGCACGCCAAGGAGTGGCCATGAAACGATTGTTTTTATTTACCTTACTTTCTCTTTTTAGTACGACTTTATTGGCCGAAGACATCAAAATTGGTCTTGCTGGACCGATTTCTGGTGACAATGCTGCGTTCGGAGAGCAATTATGGCAGGGCGCCTCTCTTGCTGCAGAAGCGATCAATAAAGACGGTGGCATTAAAGGAAAACTCGTCAAATTAATTCAGGCAGATGATGCCTGTGAACCCAAGCAAGCTGTCTCAGTTGCAAACCGTTTAGTCGATTTGGATCAAGTAGACGCCGTCATCGGTCATTTTTGTTCCTCATCTACCATCCCTGCCTCTAACGTGTATGCAGAAGCAGATATTTTAATGATTACCCCCGCTTCTACCAATCCTGCTGTAACTGATCGTGGATTATCAACTGTACTCAGAATGTGTGGCCGTGATGATCAGCAAGGTATCGCTGCAGCCAATTTCTTAGCAAAAAAATTAGCAGTCAAAAAAATCGCCATCGTCCATGATAAAGACACCTATGGCAAAGGACTGGCTGACGCTACCGTAACTCAATTAGGGACCCTGGGTATCCGTCCGATTGTCTACGAAGGACTGACTCGCGGGGAAAAAGATTTTAATGCCTTAATCACCAAGATCAAAGACAAAAATGCAGACGCGCTGTATTTTGGTGGACTCCATACGGAAGCAGGTCCCTTATTGCGCCAGTTACGTGAACAAGGGCTGGACATTCCTTTTATGTCAGGGGATGGCATCATGTCTGAAGATTTCGTGACTGCAGCAGGTGGCCCCAATGTTGTCAGTGGGGTCTACATGACCTTTGGCAAGGATCCTCGTTCAATTGAGTCCAGCGCCTCCATCGTGGAAGCCTTCCGTGCAGCTGGCTATGAACCAGAAGGATATACACTCTACGCCTATGCTTCTCTTCAAGCCATTGCAGCAGCAATGAATGCCAGCGATACTTTCGAAGGTTCCGCCTATGCCCATTGGCTAAAGTCACACTCTGTAGACACTGTTTTAGGATCTAAAGCCTGGGACACTCGCGGTGATCTGACTGTTTCAGATTATGTGATTTATCAATGGCAGGGAGATGGACAGTATAAAGAGTTAGAGGCTGCTACTTAAAGCATCTCTCGCTCCATACTGATTGGGCGATGACTGAAAGGAAATAGTGCGTGATTGAATGGGATATCATTGGGCAGCAATTAATCAATGGCCTCACCTTAGGTTCTATCTACGGACTCATCGCCATTGGTTATACCATGGTGTACGGCATCCTGGGGATGATCAATTTTGCGCATGGCGACATCTACATGATTGGAGCCTATTTGACTGCTATCGCCTTAGCAGCATTAGGCTTGCCTTTTACTGATTTGCATCCCATCACATCCACCTTGATTGCCTTTACCATGGTGCTCCCTTTGACAGGACTCTATGGCTTTGTAGTAGAACGCATTGCCTACAGCTCCCTCAGAAACTCTACACGCCTCGCTCCGCTGATCTCAGCGATCGGTGTGTCCATTTTTTTACAAAACTACGTACGTTTGAGTCAAAGTGCTCGTAATCAAGGTGTACCGATTCTTTTTGAAGATGAATGGAAAATTGGTTCGGCATTACATTTCGTGCAGATCACACCCATACAGCTGGCAATCCTACTCATTACTTTGGGAAGCATGTTTGCTTTAACATTACTCATCCAAAAAACAACTTTAGGCCGAGCCATGCGAGCAACACAACAAGATCGGCAGATGGCTTCTATCCTGGGGGTCAATACCGAAGCGGTGATTCCGCTGGTGTTTGTGATCGGTGGAATTTTAGCAGCCATCGCCAGTGTGTTGGTCACTTTAAACTATGGTTCTTTTAATTTTTTTATTGGATTTATTATCGGTGTAAAAGCATTTACTGCGGCAGTCTTAGGCGGGATTGGATCGATCCCAGGCGCCATGTTAGGGGGACTACTCTTAGGACTTGCTGAATCTTTGTTTGCAGGATTTGTGAGTGTTGAATACAAAGATGTCTTTGCTTTCTCTGTCTTGATTTTGATTTTAATGATTAAACCTTCAGGATTATTAGGCAGACCTCAAGTGGAGAAAGTATAAATGCCTGAAATCTTTAAACATGCTCTGAAAAAATCTCTACTACACGGCGTTCTTGCCTTTCTGCTCCTGGGACCAATGACTGGTCTTGTATTAGATGGTTTCCAAATTGAGATTCATTGGCAAAGACCTTGCTACCTAAGTCTAAGTGTTACATTGCTGAGTTTTATCTTGCATGTTTTGATCAAGCACCCTCGGTTGAGCACGTATTGGAAAAAAGTCACACGACGTGATCACAGTATCCAAGTGATTTTCCCTAAAAAAAATACTACCAAATGGCAAGTACTACAAGGATTCGCTGCAATCCTGGCCCCTTTTATTATGTACAAAAGCATTGGTAATTATGGCCTGTCTATTCTCATTATGGCACTGATTTATGTCTTATTAGGACTAGGGCTGAATATTGTAGTCGGTATGGCAGGTTTGTTAGATTTAGGGTTTGTTGCTTTTTATGCGGTAGGCGCTTACACCTTTGCGTTAGGTAGCGAATATTTTAATTTAGGCTTTTGGTTTGCCCTACCTTTGGGTGCCATACTCGCCGCTGCTTTTGGTTTTTTTCTCGCTTTTCCTGTACTTAAAATGCATGGGGATTACCTCGCCATTGTGACACTAGGCTTTGGAGAAATTATTCGGCTCATACTCAATAACTGGGCCACCCTCACGCATGGGCCCAATGGTCTTGCAGTCAATAAGCCAACTTTTTTTGGATTAGAGTTTGCTAAAAAATCCCTCGATCAAACACCCACCTTTCATGAATTTTTTCATCTGAGCTACTCTAGTAGTCATGCCTATATTTTCATGTACTTTGTGTGTCTGCTCTTTGTGTTTCTGACTATCCTGCTATTAGAGCGTCTTAAGAAAATGCCTCTAGGCCGCGCTTGGGAGGCATTGCGTGAAGACGAAATTGCCTGCCGTTCACTAGGCATTAATCCCGTCACAACCAAATTGTCTGCATTCAGTATGGGGGCTTTTATTGGTGGATTAGGTGGTGTGCTCTTTGCAGGACATCAACATTTTGTTAACCCAAGTTCTTTTACCTTTATCGAATCGGCTATTATCTTAGCCATCGTTGTCTTAGGTGGTATGGGCTCTACTCGAGGTATTGTCATTGCTGCATTGGCTTTTACACTCTTACCTGAGCTGCTGAGAGAATTCTCTGATTATCGTATGTTTACTTTTGGCATACTCATGGTGCTCATGATGCTTTGGCGCCCTAATGGGTTAGTGCGTGTTACCCGCTTAGCACGAGTAAGGCCTGCACAATGAATACAAATACCCTGCTTTCAGTGCATAATCTTTCTATGCAATTTGGTGGTTTACAAGCACTAAAAAATATTCAATTCAATATCCTGAGAGATAAAGTCACTGGTTTAATTGGTCCTAACGGCGCTGGAAAAACAACGTTATTTAATTGTCTAACAGGATTTTATCATCCTACTCAAGGCACAGTATCCTTACATGATCCTAATGGCCAAGCAGTGCGTCCATTGCCTAAGAAATCACATCGAGTTGCTCGGCTAGGGGTTGCACGCACGTTTCAAAATATCCGTCTATTCAAAGAAATGACCGTCATAGAAAATTTATTAATTGCTCAACATCGCGCAGTCAATAATAATCTTTTTTCTGGATTTATAGGCTCGCTTTCCTTTGTAAAAAAAGAAATTCACGCGCTTGAAAGCGCCTATGCTTGGTTGGATTTTTTTAATTTAACAACACAAGCTAATCAATTAGCAGGTACACTGTCCTATGGCCAACAACGTCATGTAGAAATTGCGCGAGCCTTGTGCACTAAGCCTCAGTTACTTTGCCTTGATGAGCCCGCCGCAGGCATGAATCCTCAAGAAACCTTGGAATTAAGACAATTGATACAACAGCTCATCAAAGAGCATCACCTGACTGTTTTATTGATTGAGCATGATATGTCTCTGATCATGAAGATCTGCGATCACATCGTTGTGCTCGATCATGGTCACTTGATTGCTGAAGGAACTCCCACACAAATCAAACAAAATCCTGCCGTGATTGCCGCCTATTTGGGGAGCGCTTAACATGACTGGAGCAAAAGAAGTACTATTGCAATTTGAGTCTGTATACAGCAGTCATGGCGCTATTAAAGTGCTGCATGGAGTGAGCTTAAACGTCCATCAAGGAGAAATCGTTACATTAATTGGAGCAAACGGTGCTGGAAAATCCACGCTCCTGATGACTCTTTTTGGCCAACCAGCGCTCACGCAAGGTCGCATTATCTATCAGCATCAACCACTCGCAAAACTCGCAACACATCAAATAGCTAAATTAGGCATTACACTCTGTCCTGAGGGACGCCGATTATTTCCTCAAATGACTGTTTTTGAAAACTTAATGATGGGCACCCTGTCTCATCAAAATAAACACATCACCTCGAAACAATTAGAGTTCGTTTATCATCTCTTCCCTCTGCTAAAAGACAGAGCATTACAAAGAGCTGGTACACTATCTGGTGGCGAACAGCAAATGGTCGCAATCGGCCGAGGACTGCTGGCAAAACCCACCTTGTTGTTACTCGATGAACCCAGTCTAGGTTTAGCGCCGCGTATTGTGCAACAAATCTTTAAAGCATTAAAAGAAATTGCTGCTCAAGGCACCACATTATTTCTAGTTGAACAAAATGCGCACCAGGCTTTACAATTGGCTGATCGCGGTTATGTATTAGCAAATGGCAACATTACCTTAACAGGCTCCAGTCAGGAATTATTAAACAATCCTGATGTGAAAAATGCTTATTTGGGAAGCGAGTGAGCTTATAGGCTAGTCTAATATAGCCACAATTTTTTAATAGGAGAATTATATGCAAGGATTACACATGATGGGAAAACTGTTTGCATTTAGTACAAAATGCGGCAATTTTTTGCAATCTCTCGCTTTGCTAGGCTTAAGAGCAGCCATTGTAAAAGTCTTTTTTCTTTCTGGCCTCACAAAAATTCAAAGTTGGGATAATACGCTGTTACTGTTTCAACATGAGTATCAAGTACCCGGTTTGCCCTATGAAGTGGCAGCCATCTTAGGTACTGCGACTGAAATCACTATACCTATTTTCATTGCATTAGGATTGGGTGCACGATTTCCTGCGTTGATTTTATTCATTTTTAATGCAGTTGCCACGTATTCCTATGCACATGCATTAACCCCTGCAGGCTTAGAAAATCATATCGTCTGGGGCATTACTTTACTTGCTCTATTGGCATTTGGCCCCGGTAAGATTTCTTTGGATTACCTGCTGGTGAGAAGCGACACTTAGATTAATAATTCATCCTTCTAAGCATAGCTTACTAAGATGTGTAGACACAATTTTTTGAACTGTATTTTTATTGAAATTTGGGCAAAAACGAGGATACGTACGATCTAAACCATAAGACCATTTCTCTAATAGCTGCTCATCATAGTTCAACATGTCATCGATTAAAAACCGATTGGCATATTCCTGATCAGCATGAATACCAATGCCACCATCGTACAATTCGCCAGAAGGCAGTCTCACTAGGACATGGTCGCATTCATCTCTTGTAGGCGTCATAATAAAACAAATATGCACTTTTTGATCAAAAAGTGCATTCCATGTCTCAAAGAAAATCTTGGCAAAAACGCCGCAAGGTCCATAGTTTATGCGCGGAATCCCCTCATGAAACCCATACTCGGCATTAATGCCTGCTTGTATGTTTTCCAGTGCCGAGCGTACATTTTGATGCATGCAGTGTCCCTAACCAAGACTCTGCATCATTGCACCCAGAAACCGAGTTGCCTCTCCCCCCGTCACAGCTCGGTGATCAAAGGTTAAGGATAAAGGAGCAATACTACGCACTGAGGGTTTGTCGGCAATCACACGTACAGCAGAATGAATACGACCTACTGCAATGATGGCTACCTGCGGGGGTACCACGATAGGATTTGCGTATAGTCCTGCAAATTTACCAAAATTAGACAAAGTAATGGTTGCACCTTGTAATTGTTCTGGGGCTACCTGGCGCGTGCTCACACTTTGCTTAAATTGATCAATGGCTTGGCGCAGTTGATTTGCATTTTTTTCCTGAGCATCTTTGATCACAGGCACAAATAAGCCATCTGGCGTGTCCATTGCAAGTCCTAAATGTACCTGTTTATGTAATTGCCTAGAGAGCCCTTCTCCCTCAAACCAAGCATTTAAACTCGGCTCTTGTTGGGCTGCAAACACAATGGCTTGAATTAAACGTGCTGTAATGTCATCCGTTTGGATCCAATTGGTGACATCTGCCTCATCAAATACAGTCACTGGCACAACGGCTTGATGAGATTTACTCATCGCAAGCGCCATCTGCCTCTTAACACCCCGTAAAGGCTCGGCGTAGCTTACTTTAGTTGATGCAGAGGAGGCACCAATCCAGGCTTGTACATCGTCGGCTGTAATCGATCCTTTAGGTCCTGTTGGCGTCACTTGGCTTAAATCTACACTCAGTCGTTTGGCCAAGGCCCTGACTGCAGGTGTGACTTTGACTGCTTCACTACGGTGTGTTGCGTTAGCAATTTCCGGAGAGGCATGTATGACTTGCTCACCCGCTTCTAAATTCCCTGCAACAGTCCCCGTATCTTGACGCCCACTGGCATCTTTAAACTCTACTAATGGAGCACCAGTCTCAATGATATCGCCTGGTTGACCACATAACTTCAAAATCTGTCCTTGATAGGGTGAGGGTACTTCTACCACTGCTTTTGCTGTTTCCATTGATACCAATAATTGATCAACTTCAACAGAATCCCCTTCTTTGACATGCCATTCTACAATTTCTGCATCTGGCAGCCCTTCGCCTAAATCGGGTAATTTAAATGTTTTCACGCGTACTCCATCACTTCTTCTATGGCAGAAATAATTTTTTCCACTGAAGGAATATAATTATCTTCTAATCGATACAAAGGCATGACTGTATCATACCCACTCACGCGTTTGACAGGGGCTGTCAGACTCGTCAGGCTGTACTCTGCTAATTGCGCTGCAATCTCACTGGCCACTGAGCACGTGAGTGTGGACTCTTGAATAATCACACAACGACCTGTTTTTTCAACAGATTCTAAAATAGTATTGATGTCTAAAGGCTTAATTGTAGCCAAATCGATGACTTCTGCAGAAACACCATTTTGCGCTAGCAGATCGGCTGCTTGCAGTGTTTCGTACATCATCGCGCCCCATGATACAAGCGTAATATCCGTACCAGTCCGGTGAATAAAGCAAGTTTCCAAAGGCAGCGCTTTCCCATCATTCGGCACAATTTGTTTGACCTTACGATACACCCGTGTCGGTTCAAAAAAAATCACAGGATCGGGGTCGCGGATGGCTGCTAACAATAAACCATACGCTTGCTGCGGCAAACTGGGTACCACAACCTTCAAGCCGGGCATGTGCGCAAACAGTGCTTCTAGACTTTCTGAGTGATGTTCAGGCGCATGAATGCCCCCGCCAGAGGGTGCACGAATCACTAAAGGACAGCTTAAACGACCTCTGGTTCGGTTACGCAATCTTGAGGCATGCGAAAATAATTGATCCATGGCAGCATGAATAAATCCAGAGAATTGAATTTCAGCCACTGCCTTAATGCCTTGAGAAGAAAGGCCTACAGACAGTCCTGCAATGAGATTTTCTGACAAAGGTGTATCGAAAACTCGGTTTTCACCAAAGCGTTGCTGTAATCCAGCCGTGGCTCTGAAAACACCCCCATTCCCCCCCACATCCTCACCAAAAATCACAACGTCAGGATCGTGTTCTAACGAATAAGCCAATGCTTGTGTCACTGCTTCAATTAAGGTAATCGCGGTCATGCCTGTCAATCCTTTTGACAAAGTACAGTATATTGTTCCAAGTACGCATCTGGTAGTGTCGCATATAAGTACTCGAACATGTCAGACTGTGGTGAAGTGACCTTTTTTAAATAACGCATCACAGCCTCTTCTATGAGCCCCTGTACTTCCTGATACAAGGCTTTTTCTTTACTTTCATCCCAAAGATTTTTGGATGCCAAATAAGTACGGAAACGTTGCAAAGGATCATTTTGCTTTTGTTTTTCGACCTCTTCTTCGGCACGATAACGACTCGCATCATCTGCTGTTGTATGATCGCACAGACGATAAGTCAAGGCTTCAATCACTGTTGGCCCCTGACCTGCGCGCGCTTTGGCAATTGCCTTCGACACAGCATCGGTTACCGCCAAGACATCATTGCCATCAATCTGCAATCCCTCAATCCCTGCGGCAATGGCTTTTTGTGCAATGGTTTGAGCACGGGTCTGCTTGTCTCTTGGCACCGAGATGGCCCATTGATTATTATTGACTACATACACTACGGGTAACTGCCAAGTGCCTGCGGCATTCATAGATTCGTAAAAATCACCCCGGGATGTGCCTCCATCTCCAATAGTCGTCACTGCCACACGAGGTTGCTGACGAATTTTAAAGGCCAGAGCGACCCCCGCTGCGTGTAAAGTTTGACTTGCAATGGGCACACAAATGGGAAAGTCTTCTCGCGGACCTTGAAAATCACTGCCAGATTCATCCCCCCCCCCGTACAATAATATTTCCTCCATGGCCACACCACGCCAAAACTGTGCACCACATTCACGATAA
>JAHFQF010000157.1 GCA_023266435.1 Legionellales bacterium
AAATCATTTTGATTGCCTCTGATCGTTATTCTGCTTTTGATCGTAATCTTGCACTCATTCCTTTTAAAGGACAGCTTTTAACTGAAATCAGCAATTTCTGGTTTGAGCAGACCAGAGACATTGTGCCTAATCATGTTTTGGATACGCCTGATCCCAATGTGGTGGTAGGTAAATGCTGTAAGATGCTACCCATTGAGGTTGTAGTGCGGGGATATATGACTGGTGTCACAGGGACCTCTCTGTGGACCCTGTATCAAAATGGTCAGCGAGATTTTGGCGATTTTACGCTGCCAGATGGCATGCAAAAAAATCAAAAGCTAGAGCACGCAGTGCTTACGCCCACTACAAAATCCGATTTGCATGATATGCCAATCACCTGCCAAGAAATTATTTCCCAAGGGATTTTACCTCAAGATTTGTGGCAACAGATTGAAACAGTGGCTTTGGCTTTATTTGCACGTGGTACTGAAGTTGCAAAATCACGAGGCTTGATTTTAGTAGATACCAAATACGAGTTTGGTTTAGATGAACAAGGCAGACTCACTGCAATTGATGAGATGCATACCCCCGATTCTTCTCGTTTTTGGCAAGCTGCATCGTATGAAGCACGTATCCAAGCTGGACTGGAACCAGAAAATTTTGATAAAGAATTCCTAAGATTGTGGTTTAAAGCACACTGCAATCCCTATGAAGATGAGATTTTGCCAGAAGCACCAGCAGACATGATCGCTGAGCTTTCTCACCGTTATATTACCATTTATGAGCAGATCACGGGAAAAACCTTTAAGCCCAATTTCAATGAATCCATTGAATTGCGTATTGCGAAAAACTTAAATCAGTATACTCTGAGCGATTAATCGACCTTTGGCTTTTTTTCAGCACCGATCTTTGAAAAATAATAGTAAAATGCACTGTACATACGTAAGGCTTGGTGCATTTTATTCATGCTTAATTCTGTCGTCACATGATCAAAAATCGTAGTAATTAACTTCTTGTGTTTAATGCGCATTTTTTTTAACTGTTTAGATAGCTTTTTAGTTTCTTCTGCGGGGAAAATACTGTCTTTTTTACTGTGAATGAGGATGAGCGGAAAGCGAATTGCTGAGTAGTCGCCCAATTGTTGAAAAGAATGATCTAGCGCAGCGATGGTGGCTTGATGCGTTTGATAATACGCTAATGTATCAGGTAGCGAGGCCAGTATTTGTTGATACTGTTGTTGTTGGCTGGGTGACAATGTTGCTAAATGGGCCTCTAAGGTCTCTGCAGAGCAGGCTTCATTTTCCATTTGAATGCGTAATCTCAATGCATGAATCAAACTGTCCTCTGCTTGCTTTGCATGACGTAAAATATTTTTCAAAGTCACAAATTTAGTAAAGCGATCATAATTTGGATCGGTCAAAGCAGCAGTGAAAACATCTTTGAGTGAGTGTGGGCTGCCAATGGTCAAAAAAGCAGAAACATGATCTGCATTGCCTGCAAGCGTGCTTGCTTTTAAGGCAATGGGGCCTGATAAAGAAAAGGTAAAAATTGCGTACCGGCCAGAGGGACAAAAGCGCTCATTTTTGGCTAGGGTGCTTAAGAAGTTTGTATAGTCAGTCACACTTTCTAGAGTGAACAAATATAAAGTCACCGTTGGGAAATTCGGTAATACCACACGATAGCCTAAATTTGCTAAGCAATTGGCTAGATGAGTTAATCTGGGATCTTGGTTACCCAACGGCGCCATTCCATGCAAGACGATAATAGTTGGTGCTTCAGTAGGGCGCGGATGATGGCGGGGTAAGTATAAGTCTGTTTGAATAGCATGTGTAGGGCTGATTGCAAGTAGCTCTGAATGAGCGGCAGGCGTCAGTAATTTCTCTTGTCCTAGCATGGTCTTAAAAAAGGTGGCGACTTTGACAGATAAGCGTTTCGGCATCTTACAAATAATCCTTTAAAAATTGTCCAGTGTAGGAATTTGAGCACATTGCAATGTGCTCAGGGGTGCCAGTTGCAATGATTGTACCACCCGCGCTACCACCCTCTGGACCTAAATCCACAATCCAATCAGCAGTTTTGATCACATCCATGTTATGTTCAATCACAATGATCGTATTGCCATGAGCTTGTAATCTGTTGAGCACTGTTAACAGTTGTGCAATGTCATGAAAGTGCAGGCCGGTGGTGGGTTCATCTAAAATATATAAGGTTTTGCCTGTATCGCGACGTGACAGCTCTTTGGCCAGTTTGACACGCTGCGCTTCTCCACCGGATAGCGTAGTAGCACTTTGACCTAAGCTAAGGTAACACAGCCCAACATCCACTAAAGTCTGTAATTTGCGTGCGAGTGCTGGAATGTTTGCAAAAAACTCGATGCCGTCTTTTACTGTGAGCTGCAATATCTCATGGATATTTTTGCCTTTGTAACGAATTTGTAAGGTTTCTTCATTGTAGCGTTTGCCTTTACAGACATCACACGTCACATACAAATCAGCCAAGAAATGCATTTCTACTTTAATGACGCCGTCGCCTTCACAGGCTTCACAACGCCCCCCTTTGACATTAAAGCTAAATCTACCAGGTTGATAGCCACGTGTACGCGCTTCTTTGGTCTTAGCAAATAATTCACGGATGGGTGTAAATAGTCCCGTATAAGTCGCCGGGTTAGAACGAGGAGTACGTCCAATCGGACTTTGATCAATATTGATCACTTTATCCAGATGCTCTAATCCTAAAATACGGTCGCAAGGTTTGGCCCCATGTAATCCTGCTTTATTGAGGTGGTGAGCAGCATGCGGGTATAAGGTATGATTGATTAAGGTGGACTTGCCTGAGCCAGACACACCGGTAATACAGGTTAATAACCCCAGCGGCAATGTCAGAGTGACATTTTGCAAGTTATTGCCATTGGCGTTTTCTATGATCAGAAAATTTTCTTGATCGATGGGTTTGCGCGCTTTAGGCACGGCAATCTTTTTCTCGCCACTTAAGTATTGCCCTGTTAAAGATGACTTGGCTTGAATGATCTGGGTAGGGGTGCCCTCCGCCACAATGTGTCCGCCTTCTACGCCAGCACCTGGGCCCATGTCGACTACATAATCTGCTTTCAGTATGGCATCCTGATCGTGCTCTACCACAATGACTGTGTTGCCCAAATCTCTAAGGTGAGTCAGCGTATTCAGAAGTCGGCTGTTATCGCGTTGATGTAATCCAATGGAAGGCTCATCCAAGACATACATCACGCCGACCAGGCCGGCGCCGATTTGACTGGCCAAACGAATGCGTTGTGCTTCTCCGCCAGATAACGTATCTGCAGTACGATTTAATGTGAGGTAACTTAAGCCCACCTCCATTAAAAACTGCAGTCTGCGATGAATTTCTTTGACAATTTTCTCAGCAATAAATTGCTTTTGACCGGTTAGCTGGAGGTCTTGAAAGTACTTGAATGCTTGATCAATCGCATAATTAGATACCTCAGGTAAACTTTTCTGGTTGATAAACACATGACGGGCTTCCTGCTTGAGACGACTGCCACCACAACTCTCACAAGGGCGCTGATTTACAAAGCGTGACAAATCTTGTTGCCATTGAGCGGATTGGCTTTCGCGATAACGGCGTTCAAAAGTAGGAATAACCCCAGCAAAGGCATGTGTTTTTTTATGCCGCTTGCCTTCTCCAATGGTGTATTGAAAATCGATTTCATCTTGATTGCTACCATAGAGAATAATTTTTTGGATAGTTTGAGGTAGTTGGTTGTAAGGTAAATTTAAATCAAAGCCATAATGCGTGCTTAAAGCCTCTAGTTGATTGAAATAATAAGGGTGGCGTCGGTCCCAGCCCCAAATAGCGCCTGCGGCCAACGTCACACTGGGTTGCTGTACAATGATCTCTGGATCGAAAAATTGCTCTACGCCGATACCATCACAGGCACTGCATGCGCCGACTGGATTGTTAAAAGAAAACAATCGCGGTTCAAGCTCTGTCAAGCTGTAGCCACAGGTAGGGCAGGCATATTGGGTAGAGAAGCTTAATGGTTTTACCTCTGAATTTAATGGATGAATTTCTACCAAACCTTGGCTGAGCTGGGTCGCAGTTTCTAATGAATCGGCTAGGCGACTGCGTATGTCGGCTTTGACCACCAATCTATCAATAACTACACTCAAGGAATGCTTTTGTTTGGCATTCAATTTAGGGACATCGTCTAACTCGTAGAGTGTGCCATCCACTTGGACGCGCACATACCCTTGGGCCTGCAATTCTTTGAGTGTGTTGACCAAGTCACCTTTCCGGTTCGCAACGAGAGGAGCCAGTAGCATGATTTTAGTGTCTTCCGGCAATTGTAAAATTTGGTCAATCATTTGACTGATGGTCTGTGCTTGTAGCGGATAATGATGAGTAGGGCAGTGTGGAGTCCCAACTCGCGCATACAGCAGACGCAGATAGTCATAAATCTCGGTAATCGTACCTACCGTGGAGCGAGGGTTATGGGAGGTAGTCTTTTGTTCAATGCTGATGGCGGGTGAAAGGCCGGAAATGCTGTCTACCTCGGGCTTAGGCATGACTGACAAAAATTGTCTGGCATAGGTAGATAAAGACTCTACATAACGGCGTTGTCCCTCGGCATATAAAGTATCGAAAGCAAGCGAAGATTTACCAGAGCCAGATAAGCCAGTAATCACAATTAATTGATTGCGTGGCAAACTCAGCTGGATATTCTTCAGGTTATGCGTTTTCGCTCCCCGCACTTCAATCGTATCCACAGCCTACTCCAAATTCTATCTAACTTTGTTAAAATTTTGCTAAAATGCGCCATCCATGTGCAAATGGTATCTAGGCGTTGATACCTGACACCCTTTGAGCTATTAAGCTGCACATCGTAATGCGTTCTTAAGTGTTGTTGCCTCTATCCTATCCGTATTACGCGGTAGCGTCTGCAGGGTCAAGTGGATATACTCAACGCGATTTGCTTTTAGGCTAAGCGTTGGGTCGCGAGCAACCAGAACGTACATGCTAGTACTTGAGAATTGCGAGCGGACGATGACAACAACGCCTTAGCATAGGCGCGCCTGCTTGCACGCATGAGGTTTGAATGCAATTAACATGGCTTGGTTTTACATCTAGAGAGTGGCAGGTGACTGTAGCTGCGGCTTTAATGATGGCGCTGCGAATGCTAGGGCTGTTCATGTTGCTGCCGGTTATTCATCATGTTGAAAGTCAACTTTCCCATGTTACTACCGCGAAGCTTGGATTGGCCATTGGTGCTTATGGAATCACTCAAGCCTTGGTGCAGTTGCCCATGGGTATGCTCTCAGATCGGATTGGGCGTAAACCCGTCTTGTATTTAGGGTTGATATTGTTCTTAGCAGGCAGCTTACTTTGTTTGGTGGTCACGGACATTGATTGGTTGATTGCGGGGCGGGCATTACAAGGCTCAGGTGCTATTGGGGCTGTCACTTTAGCGATGGTGGCTGATAACACACGCGAAGCACTGCGCACTAAAGTCATGGCGATCGTTGGGCTGACGATTGGTATGAGCTTTTGTCTCAGTTTTCTCTTA
>JAHFQF010000158.1 GCA_023266435.1 Legionellales bacterium
GCGCGCTGCGGTTGCTTCTGCTAATGCCTCAGCATGATTGGTAGCCTGCGGAATGAGCTCATCAAACTCGCGTATATTTTGCTCTGCGCCTAGTTTAATGCTTGCTAGCTTTGCTAGCTCTTGATTTAAATCTGCAGCTTTCTGCCTTGCCATTTGCTGCGAGTGTTCAACAAGGCTTATTTCCAGTGCTAACTGCTGTAAATATCGTGACGCTCTATCTGATTCTTGATGGATCCGTGCAAGAGTATCTATATCATTTTGAGCATTCATTCTCATAGTTTCAACATCCTAGTCATCAGTGGGTATGAAAAATTGGAGCGGGGTAGAGAAAGAGATCCTCGATTATATTTTAATACGTTGAGGCATCATAAGATAAACACGAGCGAGGTATCCCCTCGCCCGCTGATTACGATTTAATTAAACAGCTGGTTTTGCTGATGCTGATACTGAGTGATCTTCATTGCAAGTCTTAGCAGCAAGAATAATTCTACGTGCACCATGTGCTAATGGGTTAGTGAATTTCACTAATAAATCCACATGCGCCATTGGCTTCAATGCATCCGTCACAACTTGTGATTGATCTTCGACCGAGAACGCTTGATTTGCGCTTAGCTTTTGGGCTAAAGCTGTTGTTACACTATACGCATTCACATTGGATACTGCTGCTTTATAACGGAAACTCGCTGACTTCTCAGATGGATTTGAAATGACGTCTTGTTGTGCGCGTTGTTGAATGTGATCAGCAACAGTAGAGACAAAATCAGCTTCTGTACAATCATCTAATCGACAAGATGTACGCAAAGATACCAGATTCAGTTGACCATCAGAACCCAGGTTCAGAGCCATGAGATCTTCTTCTTTCACCTGGCAGTCATGCATTTGATTAAATTCTGTTAATGAAACCAAATGGCCAGCGCATTTTTCATAATAGTCTAATTGCAATTTGCCTACTTCAAGTTTTTCTTTGAAAGACGCTACTTCAGCTTTCTTTGCACTCAGTCCCACCTGTTTAGCAAGGAGCGCAAATCCATCCAAAGCCGCTCTTAGCTTAGCTTCTTCTGAGAGTGCTACTGGGGCAGGTGTAGCTAGTTGCTCATTAACAGGCGTAGCTGATTCCTCACCAAGATCTGCATCTGATTCGTGAGATGCTTCGGCAGCTTCTTCATTTCTTTCTGAAGAGGCAAAACGCTGTGCTTCACTGTCTAATTCAGCTTGCAATGTAGCAATTGCAGCTTCTTGCTCTGCTAATTTTTGTGATTGCTCTAGTAATTTAGCACGCGTTTCTTGAATATCTTCTATATTAAACGGCATATCGACCCCTAATCAATGACAATTAAAAACACCTGACACATGAAGAGAAAGCCAGATTTTAAGAACAGTTGCGATTTAAGTCAAGCATTTAAGTAGGTTGCCACCACCAGGATGTCTCACGCCAGCGTACTGGCTGAGTTAAAGGCTGATCAGGATGAACCTCCAAAATGAGTGCGCCAGATTGATCAGTGCGCCACAGTGGAATCTGATGTGCTTGATAGCGTGCGATCACAGTAGCATGTGGATGATGGTATAAATTATTCCAACCAACTGGAATCCACGCTTGTTTAGGTTTTAATAGCTCTAAGAAACCTTCACTGGATGAGGTTTTACTGCCATGATGTGGGACAATTAATACATCAACGTTACTCAATTTTGTGCTTAATACACTTTCGACTGATGCTTCAATATCTCCCGTTAATAAAATACGATGTGTGCCCACCGTCACTAATATCACACAGGAGTCATTATTCTTTTTTGCTTTGCCTGGCCGCGGTACCGTATCTGTTGGATGTAATACTTCGAAGTGTACTCCATCATAAGACCACTGCTCTCCTGCAACACAGGCTTTGCTATCGCCCAATTCAAACCCTGATGTTAATAAATGCTCATACGGCATGACTGCACGAATGGCTGATAATCCACCGCGATGATCCATATCTCCATGCGAGACGACAATATGATCTAGATGTCGGATACCATAATAATTCAGCGTGGGTAAGACGATGTCTTGACCTGCGTCTGAGTACATGGTTTTGGGACCTGTATCGTATAGCACTGTGTGGTGAGGGGTTTGAATCAGCATGGCTAATCCCTGCCCTACATCTAACAAGATCAAGCGTGCGCCTGTGGTTGGTGGCGGATGTGGCGTTTGAAAAAAAAATGGCAACCAGAGTAAACTGGCAAGCGGCTTATAGGGGACGCCTTTAGGTAAAGTGAACCAAATCGCACCCAAGAGTGCCAGCATAATCCCTAACGGTGAAGCAATGTGTGCAAAATAACTCCAATGAAATCCTGCTAACATTTCTAATAACGCCATCATTCCTTGAATTTGCCAAGCCGCAAGCCAGAGCAAGCCTTTAGCAAGTGCGGCTGAAACTGGCATGATCAGAGTTGCAATCAAAGCGAGCGGCACGATACCAAAACTTACCCAAGGAATGGCTATCAGATTTGCAATGGGCGAAATCACACTGAACCCCTGAAACCAGGCGACGCTCAAAGGAATCAAAGCCATGCTTAATAACAACTGACCATGCAACATGATTTGCCATTTCTTGGTGTCTGTTCGACTCCCTAATCCCATCATAATCAAAAAAGCCACTGCGCCAAAAGACAACCAAAAACCGGGACTTAATGGCGCTAAAGGATTGCTGATTAATACCACCAACAGCGCTAACCAAAAGCCTAACCAAGCAGCTCTAGGCAAACGTAACGTTGTGGTCAACAACATGCACAGTAACATGGCCGTAGCCCGTTGTGCGGGAATTTCCCAACCAGAGATGATCGCGTAACACAAAGCAACGAGAAAGCTTAGCCAGCCTGCTGCAATGGTCAATGGAATACGTTGTAATACTTGTGGAGTACAGGACATGAGCAACCTGCTGCAGGAAAAGGCAAACAAAAACATCAAACCGATGTGTAAACCAGAAATTGCCATCAAGTGTGACGTGCCTGTAATGCGAAAAATTCCCCACTGGCTTTGGTCAATCTGTTGTTTTTGACCAATGGTCAACGCTTGTACAATCCCTACGGTATCCTGAGTTAAGTGTTGAGCTTGCCACGCAGCAACGGATTCACGCCATCGTAATAACAAAGAGAACCAGCTTGGTTTTGTATTGATGATACAAGTGGGTTTTGTTTTGGTATACGCAATGCCGACTATGTCTTTTAATAAAGCAGCTTGCTCACGGTTACCTCCCCCGGGGTTATGGTGACCATGCGGTTTTTTAAGTTTGGCAATGGCTGACAACGTGTCACCCACCTGGCACTCAATCTGTGGCGTATGCAATGTGAAACGTGCAGGATATGCAGCCAGTGTCCAAGTACATTGTCTATGTGCGCATTGGCGATCTTGAATGACACCTGTGACAAGCTGCTCTACCGCTTGCGTTTCAAACTGCTGCCAATGCTGTTGTTTTTTTACTAAGACCAGATGCGTATAGCTTGCAAAGAGGCAGGCTAAGATCAAAAACCACTGGATGGGTTTGAAAATGTTCTTTGGTGTAAAACGAACAATGATTACCCAAGCAACGAGCATTAGCGCCACTAAAAATAGCGGCGCTCTTGAGATCCCTATCGCTAAACCACATCCTGATAAGGCACCTAAGGCAATACCTGGTATCGTATGTTGAGTCAGCGGAAAGAGTCTTTTCATGAGTAGGAGCTAACTCTCCTCAACAATTATTCGTCCTCTCGTTTCTAAAAGGTCTACACTGACGGCCTCTATCTGAGTGAAGCGGATCTGGAAGTAGAGGTAGAGGAGTCGATGCCACATTTTCTGAATCAGTACTAATTGCTGAATCATAATGCGCTACTATCGGTGGAGAAGATAGAAGTGGGGTTAGATCTAGCGGTTGATGTACAGACGATGGTGCGGGAGGAACACATGTTTTCTGGTTATTTTGTTTCCACTGAGCCACAAATTCTCGAACATTGTCTCCATACGCTCCAGGTAACGTTGGGTAATCAAATATGCTATACCCTTGCGCATCTCGCGTCGTCAACAGCGCTGGATGTTTCTCTTTAGGAACCGCCTCAAAACATTTCATTAAAAGCATCCAATTGTCTTGTACCATTGCATACATTAAAGCGGTTTGTTGTGTATTACCGTCTTGTACAAGGACATTAGCACCCTGCTGAATGAACCAGAGGGCTGCACCGCTTTTACCAGCAGATATCGCATATAACAACGAGGTCTGCCCATCCTGCATGTATTCAAAATCAGCACCGGCTTGTCTTAGTTTTTCTAAGGATTTTTGTTCAGATAGCGCAAATTTTTCTCTATTCAAAACAGCATGCACGAGCACAGAAAAAGTTTCCTTCCTTACTTCAGGAGCCGCTCTCAATATATCGTTGACTTCTGCAAGCACTGACTGCATCAGTTTCTCGTCCATAGCATCAATCGCTTTGTTAAACTGGGTCTTCAAACTCTCTTGATCAACCGTAGCACTCATTAGCTTGCTCTCCAAAAAATACTGACTGCTTCTGAAAGTCAGCATAATTCTTATAAAATGGTATGGAAAGTCAGCATTATAATCGGTAAGGAGTGTTTGTCAAAATTGAGTAGTCAATTGATGGGTTTTTGGATTAAAAAGTTTGATTAGAAACTAATTTTAGAGTCTAGGTGAGCGCGGTGCACTCAACTCAGATTTATAATTTTGAACCTGATCCTCCTCAACCTGACCAGCTTTAATGGCTAATAATGCACCTAAAGTTTTTTGCTCACCGTGCCCTATCACACCACCTTGCCTTGCAACCCAATTAGCCATTTTATTTTTTAATGAGAATTCATCTTTCCTGCCATCATTCAAAGGCGATACTATTGCTTGATACAAAATACCTTTTTTTACCCACGATTGTTTTTGACTAAAATCTTGCATTGCTTTTTCTATATCAAATGGTTGCTCATTGAGTGTTGCCAAAGACTCAATTAATCCTTTCAAAATCATCAGTCGACTAAAAGACGAATCCGGCTTTATTGTAGAATCAAAACCAGGAGTAAAATGAGGCATTTTGTTAGTTAGACTTGCAGATAATCTACTAAGCTCCGTATTCAAAATACGCAAACATTTTTCATTATGCTTTTCCACAATATCTTTTATCGCCTCGATCTTATCCTGATCAGGCTTCCTTTTAGCATTTAGTACATTTTTAATTTCCAACCATAAACCACTCTTCTTTGCGTCTTCAGAAACTCCAGACAAGGCGGTTCTCCATTTTTCTAATTCTGTAGGTTCAGATTTTTTTTCATTTTTTTTATCGCCTTTCACATCAACGCCCAACTGCTCGCATAATTGCTGTATTGATGTACGGCATTTTGCCTCACACCAAGCAATCTTTACCTGCCCACTTTGTTTAATAGAATCTTTTACTGTTACTTCTAATTTTTGCTTTTCTGCTTCTAATTTTTTTTTATCTTTGTTATTTGCTTTTTTAAGTTTCTGGTTGATTTTTTCTAGTTCTTCTTGATTCAGTTCATTCAGTGGAGCACCAACCACTGCATC
>JAHFQF010000159.1:0-3739 GCA_023266435.1 Legionellales bacterium
TAATGCTTGCTCTTTGAATTGAGCGCTATATTTTTTCCTGATTTTGTCAGTCATGTTACACCTCTCTTCGCTAGATTATACTAGCTTAGTAGGGTGTCCGGAATACCGGGGCAAGATCAGCCTTCTTCCCACTTAGCAGTCTTCCAGTCCGAAAAAAGCTGTTGTAGTTGTGGATTGTCATGCAAATTCATATTTCCTCCAGAGTGACGATTAAATGGCCTTTAGGTGGGGTGACAGATTGGCGTTGAGTTACAAGGCGATCGATTTGGGCGTCATTCAGAAAAACTTGGGCGAACTCTAAAGCATCCAGTAGAGGTTTTTGAATGTTGTCTAAGTCTCTTAAGCGTGCATCGGGTGGATAGGCATCAATGATCACCTTGAGACGACCCCGTAAAGGGGCATTTAAACCAAACCGCTCATAACAGTGGGCTGTCACCAAAGTACGGTAAGCCCTACCTTTGGGATTGAGGTGAACACCTTTATGATGATAGCGCCAGTAAATATTAACGCTGGGTGGGTAAGGGAGTGTGAGAGTAATCATCCGTGATCTCCTAATTAAGAGGATAATCACAGATTACAAACATATCTGTATTCAGTCAAACATTTTAATTAAGATTTTACTGTATTAGACTTCTTACAAAGATTTCTGTATATTTCGAAATTATGGAAACCTTCGCTGAACGTCTAATAGAGTCGCTAAACAAACAAAAAGTCACCCAAAGTGAATTGGCTCGGCTATTGGGGATCAAACCTCAATCGGTGCAGGCCCTATGCTCTGGGCGAGCAAAGACCACTGCCTATTTGTCAGATATCTCCCAAATTTTAAATGTGTCTCCCATCTGGTTACGCTCGGGTAAAGGCCCTCGCTCCTTGGCTGGCAGCGACAGAGTGTACCTGGCGACAGGACGAATACCCATTGTAAGATGGGATCAGATCGAACACTTGGACTTGGTAGCAATCGCAGGTGATGAAGAAACTACCTGGATCAATACCCCTAAACCATTAGGTGCTGATTCTTTTGCGTTAAAAATTGTAGGCAATAGCATGATGAACCCCGCGGGTGATTCTTTTCCACCTGGTCATATCATTGCAGTCGATCCTAAATGGCCCTTAAAGAATGATTGCTACGTCATTGCCAGCATGGAAAACCAAAAACCAGTCCTTCGTCATTACACAGAAGAGGAAGGTCGTCAGTATTTGCGTTTGTTAAACCCCAGCTATCCTAACCCCGTCTCTGATGTGACAGGTCACATGAAGCTTTACGGCATTGTCCGTGGACTTTATAAAGACTTCGACTAATCCTCCCTGTTCTATTTGTAAGGTGCAACCACACTTCGAGCTCAGTATTGCATTTTATTTCAAACCTCTGATTGACTAAATACAAACATATCTGTAGTTATAAAAGCTCATTTGCAAAGACAAGGAGTCATTCATGCAAAATAGAGTCATTCGACTTAGAGATGCTCCAAAGTATTTAGGGATGGATAAGAATCGTTTCAATCGCGAGGTACGACCTCATGTGATGGTAATTCACATCGGCCAAAGAGGAATTGGCTTCGATAGACTTGACTTAGATGCTTGGTTAGATAACTATAAGCGCTGTAGTGAGCGCTCCGAGCATCCACCGATTGGAGGAATGCAGTTATGGGACGCAAAAACAGCCCGGGGCTCTATAAAAGAAATAACATCTGGTACATTAAAAAAACCATTTATGGACGTACAATTCGAGAAAGTACGCAAACTAGTGACTTAGCGAAAGCTGAAGAGCATTTGGCCTTTCGAATTGAGCGAATCCGTCAAGAGGGTCTTTTTGGTGAAACTAAAAAACGTTATTTTCATGAGGCCATGCAAGAATATGTTCTTTATAAAAAAAGATTTGGGAAAACAACAGTAAATGACGATGTAATACGTGCTAAAGGATTATGGCCTTATATCGCACATTTACCACTTGATGAAATCCATATGGGCACACTTGCACCTTACATTGATGATCTAAGGGCAAAAGGAAGGAAAAATGCCACAATTAATCACGGCCTACAATTGGTCAGGAATCTGCTCAATTTGCAGCAACTGAATGGAGAGATAAACAAGGACAGCTGTGGTTAAAGCACCCTCCAAAAATTAGATTACTTCCTAAAAATGATATGAGTAAGCCCTCACCATTATCATGGGAGGAGCAGGATCGGCTTTTTGCCTTATTGCAATTTCATTTAAGGAGTATGGCTATTTTTGCAGTTAATACAGGATGTAGAGATCAAGAGATATGCAATCTCAGATGGGAATGGGAATATGATGTACCAGAGCTTAATACGTCGATCTTTATTATTCCTGCATGGATAGAAAACGGACAAATGCAAAACAAAGGAATGGTCAAGAATCGTCAAGATCGGCTTGTTGTATTGAATACACTCGCACAGGGGGTTGTGGATTCTTGCAGAGGTAATGGAAGTAAATACGTCTTCACTCATCGAGGTAAGCCCATTCTAAAAATGCTGAATTCTGGTTGGAAAACAGCAAGGATGAAAGCTGGTCTACCTAAAGTGAGGGTTCATGATCTAAAGCATACCTTTGGCAGGAGACTGAGATCTGCTGGCGTGAGTTTTGAGGATAGACAAGATTTACTCGGACACAAATCAAGTCGTATTACAACTCACTATTCCGCAGCGGAGCTAAGAAATTTAATAGAGGCGGCGAATAAAGTTTGTTCACGTACTGTTAATTTAACAATTATCTCAAGAAAGCATGCAGAACTCGGAGGGATAAGGCCTGAAGCATCGAACGATTATGTTGCTGGAAATCCTGAGTCCCAAATACGTCCCATCACTTTATTAGAAATTCGACTGGCAAACTTGTAAAGCATTGATTTTTATGAAATTTCTGGTGGGCCGTGATGGATTCGAACCATCGACCAATGGATTAAAAGTCCAGTGCTCTACCAACTGAGCTAACGGCCCGGAGAATGTGTTGTATCATACCGAAATTTTATAAAATCGCAACCCTTTTATTCTTCTAAAACTCAGGAAGAAGACTGGCATTTTTTTAAAAATCTGATACCCTATGCTCCTATGCAAAACATCTTACTTTTTATTATGAGCGCTGTTGCTGTTGCCGTTTTCGCTAAAATTGTCAAAAAAATAGCGGGCAAGAGCGGCTTAATCACCTGGATAGCCTTGCAGGCCGTGCTATCCAACCTGTTTGTCCTCAAACAAATCAACTTATTTGGACTGGACGCGACCGCCAGTGACATTTTCACGATAGGGGGGCTTCTGGGCCTGAATCTACTACAACAGCACTATGGCTATCAAGCAGCAAAGCAAGCCATCTCCTCAGCATTCCTTTCTTTGGCTTTCTTCTGTTTTGTTTCCCAGGTGCATTTATTGTATATACCTACAGCCTATGATTTTGCACACCCTGCCTACTCCACTTTATTATCGCCTACCCCTCGTATTCTGGCAGCCTCGGTCATTGCATATGTTTTCTCTCAGACTCTCAATGTCTTCACTTTTAAGCATCTCTCCCAGCGCCTGGGCCCCTCTGCTGGCTTGACGTGTCATATCACCAGTGTGCTAATCGCACAAACTGTAGACACTATTTTGTTCAGCTATTTAGGCCTCTACGGTTTAATGCATAATCTCTTACAAGTGATTTTAGTTAGCTCTTTTATTAAAACCTTTGCTCTGCTATCCACCTTACCCTTTACACAATTTCATCCAGAACACGTTGTAAAATCATGACTGAC
>JAHFQF010000159.1:3749-5524 GCA_023266435.1 Legionellales bacterium
TATTTTTATTTCGAAACCATTTATGAATCTACTAAGTCAAAGGCTCGGGTTGGTCGTATTCATACACCGCATGGGATCATTGATACCCCTAATTTTGTGGCAGTCGGCACGAATGGAACCTTAAAAGCACTAGACTCTGTGACCGCAAGTCAGCTGGGATTACAGTTAATGTTTTGTAATACCTTCCATATGATGGTACAACCGGGCACCGACGTGGTAAAAAAAGCAGGTGGGTTACATCGCTATATTAATAGACCTCATCCAATCATTACAGATTCCGGTGGATTTCAAGTGTTTAGTTTGGCTTATGGCGGCATTGCCAATGAGCTGAAAAGCAGAGGCTTAAAGAAAAATGACAGCCTCGTCATGAAGATCAATGAAGATGGTGTATTGTTCCGGGCCTACAATGATGGCAGACCCCTATTATTAACGCCAGAAACCTCCATCAGTGCACAAAAGGATTTAGGGGCAGATATCATCATTCCTTTTGATGAATTACCGCCTTATCACATTGATGCAGAGACACTACAGCGTTCATTTGATAGAACACATCGCTGGGAAGTACGTTCGCTACACGCACACTTACAAAATCCACAACAACAAGCCATGTATGCAGTGATTCATGGTGGTGTGGATACTGAGCTCAGAAAAAAGAGCTGCGACATCCTTTCTCAACACCCATTTGATGGTTTTAGCATTGGTGGCAGTCTAGGATGTACCAAAGAACAAATGGTAGATACTGTGGCAGCAACAGTGCCACATACCCCCGTAGATAAACCACGCCACCTCTTAGGAATCGCTGATCTACATTCGCTAGATCAGTGTGTGCCACTAGGCATCGATACTTTTGACAGCGCCTACCCCACACGCTCGGCCAGGCATGGTGTCGTTTTCTCCAGCAAAGGCCCCATCAAACTGACTCGTGGTAGCTTGAGTTTGCATTTTGAACCCATTGATAAAGACTGTCAGTGCCCAACTTGCAAAAACTATACTGTGGCTTATTTGCATCATTTATTTAAAGCCAAAGAAGCGACAGCACAACTGCTTGCAACTCAGCATAACTTGGCCTACATGATTAATTATATGGCAACTTTCCGCAGCCAAATCTTAGCAGATTGCATTTGAGAAGCGCTCAAAATATCATCCTCTGAACGCTTGTTTTAGATTAGATTTGACCGTCTTGCTTCATGCGTTGTAACCTTGCTTCTGCTAAACGTGCAGTAGGCGTGCTAGCATAACGTGTTTTCACTTGAGTAAAGAGGTCTCGCGCTTTAGGATAATCCCCTTTAGCATAGGCCACATACCCTAACTTTAATAATGCATCGCCAGTTTTTGTATGGCTTGGGTACTTAGTAACAATTTGTTGGAAGGCACCCTCTGCCAAATCCACTTTACCTTGTACTAAGAAAACTTCACCTACCCAATACTGAGCGTTTAAGGCATATTGACCATCTGGAAAACGCTTTAATAAGGCTTGTAATTGTTCTACCGCTGGTTGATATTGCCGGGATTGTAGTAACCCATAGGCCTCTTCATATAATTGCTTTTCTACCTCTAGCGGTGTTGTTGCAATGGCCGCTGCTGGACCTGTAGGCTGCACGCCCTCTAAAGGAGGGGGAGCAAGCTCGGAAAAAGTATTTGCAGGAGGATTGCTCTGCACTTTAGCAGTTTTTAACTGCGTATCTGCAGTAGCACGTTGCTGCCGATTAAGGATCTCGAGCGCATGCTGCTGCTCTTCAATGAGTCCACGTAGTGTTTGTACTTCTTGTTGTAAC
>JAHFQF010000160.1 GCA_023266435.1 Legionellales bacterium
AATATGTTCCTCTAAAGTTTTAAATCCTGCTAAAAATTTCACATCCAAAGCAAATACTTTTTTCTTGCTATCTGGATCTTGTTGTGTGACGATACTCATTTCATGTGTATCGAACCCTTTTGCTCGTAATATTTCTGTGGATATATACTCTGAAATCACAGACTCATTCAAAGTACTACGTTTTTTCCCTTTACCTATTCTCCGAACTTTAGCCTCTAGATAACTTCTGATTTTTAGATATAATTTCTTAACACGCTTATTACGATATTTTTCTTCAATTAATTTTGATTCCACACCAGAAGCAATTTTTTTAAAAGTTTTTAAAGAAGCATCTGTATCTGCTTTCTCTGTAGACTCAACCACTGTTTGTAAAAATTTTCGCCACTCTACGTCTAGTGCTTGCTGTTTAGAGGGATCTTGCGGTTGAAATCCATTTATTTCTTTCTGCTTTTTTCTTAAAGACTCCAGTGGCTCCTTAAGGTCTCCTGGTAATTTTCTGACTTCTCTGTCTTTCATGTTTAACAAATATTCTTTTGCCCATTCAAAATAAGGATGATTTACTTTTCCACCCTCGGGATTTTTATAAATATTGCTCATGCTTTCTAATTTCAGATATCTTTTTCTCGTCCATTTATGCATATGCGCAGAGTCTGTAAAATAGCGTCCCATCACCCTACTGTCTACTGGTTTAATCATATGTTTTTCTTCAGTACCATCGGATAATATCACTGTATATTCATACCCCGATTCAACACCAAATTTCTTTATAGTCGCATCTTTTGGCAGTGTGATTGGCCCTCCATTCGGTGTACCAAAGCTATGCTCAAATAAAACATGAAACTTTTTACTATTCGTAGAAGAATCCTGAACGGCATCTACCCTTGAAGACAATGACGAAGAAGAATCCTCGCTTAATGAACTTTTAAACAGCTCATCTTGGTCTTCCCATACCTTGAGTAGATGTGGATGCTTTTTTTCCAAATTATCAGGGGCTTCTGGCAGCAAAGATTCATGTAGCCCATCAGAGGGTCCGCGTTGCTTATTTTTTCCCGATCCAAAGAATCCTGACATAGCAGTTCACCTTTTTATGATAATTATCTGCTATGGATATCGGTGAAAATGAAAAAAACTTAAATTTTAAGTATTAAGATAAGAGTATCTACACAAGATGATGTTTTGAATTTTAATAGGCAGGAAAAAAAGGAGTATAGGGTTATTTTTATTCGTTTTCTTTAACGGTTGCCCAAAAATGAGTTAATTCCTCAAGGTCGTAATCGCTCATTTTTTTACCTTGATTGGCTGCAAGCAGTTGCATGGCATTAAAGCGGCGTTTGAATTTTTCACAGGCTTGTTGCAGTATTGTTTCAGCATCTACTTGTAGATGTCTACCGACATTGCTAGCAACGAACAATAGATCACCCAACTCTTCTTTAGCAGAGTCCATGTCAGACTGCATGATTGCTACTTTAAGTTCATTTAATTCTTCTTGAACTTTATCCAGTACATCTAAAATCTCTGTCCAATCAAACCCGACAGTGGCTGCTTGATTTTGAATGTGTTGCGCGGTAGTTAGGCTAGGCAAATCAGTCGGAATAGTCTTAAAAAAATCAGTGTTATTTTTAGTCATGGTGTTCCTTATGGCAGGCTTAGACTTTAATGCGATAAGCCTCCTGTATGCTGGGCAATTGTAAAATTTTTGACAATACCCTACCTAAAATATTTAAATCCGTAATTTCTAAGGTTAGCTGCATATTCACTTTCAAATCTTTATTTGTCTTTGTGTTTGCCCGAATAATATTGACTTGATCTTTGGCCAAAATGGAGAAGATATCATTTAAAAGCCCTTGTCTATCTTCCGCAATGATGCCTATGTCGACTGGATATACGCTCTGCGCGTGGCTATCCCATTGTACTGGGACAATACGCCCATCATGCTTACTCTGCGCCTGCATGATATTATTACAATCTTGTCGGTGGATGCTCACACCCCGACCTTGAGTGATGTACCCCACCACGTTATCACCTGGCAATGGTTTACAGCATTTTGCAAAATTACACAGCAAGTTCCCAATCCCTGCAATGCTAATGCCCCCGCCGGATTTATAAAAACGTTTTGGATCGCTCGCCTGGATAGGCTCAATGTTAATTTTAGGTACATCTTGCTGTAAACGCTGTTGAGCACTGAAAATTTGCGTTAAACGCATGTCGCCCGCACCTAAAGCGGTCCATAAGTCTTCTACCGAAGGTTTATTTAATTTAGCAGCGATCGCTTCTAAATCTAAAACCCCTAGACCTAAACGCTTAACTTCTCGCTCCAGTAATTCCTTACCTAGCTGCTTATGTTTCTCTTTATCTTGCTGCCTAAACCATGCATGGATTTTCGCTTTAGCACGCGAGCTGCGACAGTAATTCAAATGTGGATTGAGCCAATCTCTCGAGGGGTGTGCTTCTTTGGCAGTTAAAATTTCGACCTGATCGCCAGACTTTAAACAATACGTTAATGGAACAATTTTTCCATTGATTTTAGCACCTCGGCAACGATGCCCTATTTCGCTGTGGATATGATAAGCAAAGTCTAATGGTGTTGATTTTTGTGGTAAATCAATCACATCCCCACGTGGAGAAAAGACATAAATGCAATCATCAAAGAATTCTGCGGTATAATTACGCAAAGGCTCATCTTCATTGAGCTCATCTTGCCATTCTAAGATTTGTCTTAAAGAGGCCAGCTTATTTTGGTAGACTCTATCCTGACTGGCGCCCTCTTTATACATCCAATGTGCAGCCACACCCAGCTCAGACTCTTGATGCATTTGTAATGTACGAATTTGAATCTCTAAAGTACGCCCCTGCGGCCCAATGACGGCTGTGTGTAAAGAGCGATAGCCATTTTCTTTAGGGGTCGCAATATAATCATCAAACTCTTTTGGAATATGCTGCCAAAAAGAATGCACCACCCCCAGCGCAGCATAGCAATCTTTGACTTCAGGCACGAGAATACGCACTGCCCGCACATCATAAATATCTTGGAAATCAACACCTTTATTTTTCATTTTGCGCCAAATACTATAAATGTGTTTAGCGCGACCAGTGATTTCTGCGTGTATGCCTTGCTGGGCTAAGGCTTCTGTGATTTGTGCCACGACTTGTGCGATATAAGCATCCCGATCGATGCGTTTTTCTGCTAATAACTTGGCAATGTGTTTATAAGCTACAGGTTCTAAATAGCGAAATGCAAAATCCTCTAACTCCCACTTGATCTGCCCAATCCCAAGACGATTTGCTAAAGGCGCATAAATGTCTCTGGTTTGTTGCGCGATTTTGAGGCGCACAGTTTCTTCTAAATGCGCGGATTGACGTAAGATACATAATTGCTCAGCAAGCTTTATCAGTACGACACGCACATCTTCGACCAGTGCTAATAACATGCGTCTGAGATTATCGCGCTGCTGTTGGATGTCCCAGGCTTGATCGAGATTGATGACGGAGTGGCTTGCTTTGAGTGTTAATAAACCTTGCGCTAATTTTTCGGTCTTATGACTGACCTTTTGGCCAACCAGCTCAGGAAGCAGCGGCGTATATTGTAGGGTAAAACACAGCACAGCCGCACTGAGGGTGTCCGCATCTGGCTCTAGGACTCGCAGGATTTCGGCTGTCATCAAGCCCATATGAAAGCAGGAGGCTTGATAAGGCGACTGAATCAACGCTCCGTATTCAAAGCTCAATAACACTGCTTGCCTAAAGCATTCACGCCGTTTCTCAGGTAGGTATTCGGCGACTCGGGACACCCACTGATCGATATCTACCGTGCCGTCTTGTTTTTGTGGCAGATCCTCTCGGACTTTGACCATGCTGGTCCCCTCACTCTATTTTGATAGTGTAAATGCCAGCGCCCGAGCCAGTCAACGAGACAACACACCCACTTCCAAGAAATGGGTGTCCTTTTATGAAGGGAGGAAAGAAAAAAATGGGTGTCCTTTTTATATGAGTTCAAATAAGGCCATTGCTTCAGCATGCGGTGTATGTGGAAACATATCCAGCAATCCGACTTTAACCAAACGGTAACGACCCGAGGCTAATAAGATTTGGGTGTCCCGTGCCAAACTGGCAGGTTGGCAGGATACATAGACGATCTTTTTCACAGACATGGTCGCTAACTGGGTAACCACATCTTGCGCACCCGAGCGTGAGGGATCTAACAATACCTTGTCATAATTGCCCTTAGCCCAAGCCTGTGATGACACACCAACGCTCAAGTCCTGCACTTCAAAGCTCGCATTTTGAATCCCATTGTATTCTGCATTTACCCGCGCCCGACCAATCATCGGTGCACTGCCCTCAATACCTAGGACATGCTTAGCCGTGCCCGCGATCGCTAAACTAAAATTCCCTAAGCCACAAAACAAATCCAATACGCTGTCTTCAGGTTGTACATCTAACCACTCACACGCCTGACGCACCATTTTTTGATTCACAGACACATTAATCTGCGTAAAGTCTAACGGCTGATACCAATAGGTCAGCTTAAACTCAGGCAAATGATAATTGAGCCCACGCTCATCACCCGATGCTTCTAAGCGATGTACCGAATCCGGTCCCTTAGGTTGCAAAAACACACTAATGCCATGTGCCGCGGCAAAGACACGCAACTGTGTTTGATCTTCAGGGGTCAAAGCTTGCATGTGTCTAAAAATCAACGCAGTCTCATTGTCTGCCACCGCCACTTCAATCTGCGCAATGCTGTCAGGTGCTGACAAGCTTTCAATGAGCCCTTTTAAAGGGGTAATCAAATCGCAAACTGGCTTAGCTAAAATAGGACAGGCATCCATGACGGTGAGCTTATTACTACTCTGCTCTCTAAAACCAACCAAGGCACCCCCTTTTTTAGGGACATAGCGCACGCCTAATCTGGCCTTTGTGCGATAATGATAGCTACCATCTCCTACAACAGCTGGCGCTAAGGTAGGTTTTTCTACCCTGCCAATGTTGGCTAATTGCTCAAGCAGTGCCTGTTGCTTGTGCGCAATCTGTGCCTCATGTGACAGATGCTGTAAATTACACCCCCCACACACACCAAATGCACTACATAAAGGCTCAGCACGATCTACAGAAGGCGTACCCAGCACCTCTAGAGCACGCGCCTCGTCATAGCGCCCATGTTTTTTGGTCATAATAGCGCGCACTTGCTCACCAGGCAGCGCTCCAACCACAAAAGTGGCCTTTCCGGCTACCGAAGCAATACCTCGACCTTCATGAGACAATCTATTTATCTGACATTCAAATTCGGAATACATGGCAAAACTCCCTACCCTTGCTTTATGGCGGGGAGTATAACATTGTTGGCTGGTTAACACCGCAACTAAAATGGGTGTCCTTTTATGAGGCTTTCCTTTTATGAGGCTTCCTTTTATGAGGCTTCCTTTTATGAGGCTTCCTTTTATGAGGCTTCCTTTTATGAGGCTTCCTTTTATGAAAGTCTAAT
>JAHFQF010000161.1 GCA_023266435.1 Legionellales bacterium
AGCATGTCGGCTTTTAGACTTGATTGCCCTGCCGATGAATTAAAAAGCGGATTATCTAAATTAGAAAAAGATATCAACTCTGGATATATTGGTGAAATAATCAAAGATTATGAAGGCTTTCTGGGTGATGACAGCATCATCACAGCTGTAAAAGAAGTCTAAAATTTGGTTGTGAGTTAAAGGAAGAACTTTATATGAGCAAGATCAACATCAACATTCAAGATACGATCCTTTTTTGGCCTGCAGGAGTGAGCTTATAGCGTTGATTTCTGCTGCTTGGTTTTTCCTTGATAGTTAATTCAATCAACCCTAGCTCTTTAAGATGAGCCAAAGCGGTGCGTAGGTTTCTACTAAATGACGTATATCCAAAAGCCTGTATGATATCTTGCCTACCTGCCGGGGCGGCAGCGCATAGATTTAATAGGGCGAGCTCTGTTTGAGTGAGGATGGGTAAATTTTCATCTGTGACCCCATCTGTGACCCCATCTGTGACCCCATCTGTGACCCAAATAGGTGTATATGCATTGTCTTCCAAGAACTCGGGATGGATGCTGATTTCCGTCCAAAAACATAACCGGCCTTCATCAGTATAAAAAATGGGAGCAGGGGAGCCATTTGTTTGTAAGGCATTTCTCATCTTTGGTACACCTGTTCCACGCCCTTCAGTGAAGCCAAGTTCTTTTAAAAAATCACCGATACGTCTATTTCGATAACGGCGAGGTTTCATGGTGCCTGCCTTTACATCTTCGCTAGAGATAGAGATATCAGGGCCAGGATGGCTCACAATGGTGATATTGGTTTTTGTGATCCGAACCTCTATAGGCTCACGAATTTCATAACTGCGATGATAAACAGCATTGACCAGTGCTTCTTCTATCGCTCGCATGGGGTAATTGTGGAAACGTCGTGCCCTTGGTTGTTTAGGATTAGGGGACTTCACAGTACGTTCTATAATGAATCTGCTTTCGATATGTCTTAAGGCGGATTTTAATTGGTGATCGAGCGGTCCTTTAAAATACTCTTCCTCAATCACATCACCTGCTTCGCCCTCTGGAAAGTAAACCACCTCAATTTGAGCATAAGGGAAAATATGATGGGGCTCATCATTAAAAAAGAGTAAGCCTACATTTCGGGGTTTTAGATATTCATTTCCACCATCGGCTATGGCCATTTGCCGGCATAAATCCTTAAGAGACAAATTTCGGGACTCTTCTAACAGATTGCTATCCACTTCTTTTAAAAAAGATTGAACAAGAGGAACTTTGATGTCTTCTAATTCAACATGATGATTAATGCGATCATCAAAAGGAATCGCTGTCAGCGTCAATAGCTCCTTGAGGGCGTTCTCTTTTGCGGCAACAGTGGTTGAGAATTTTCTAATAAAATACTCGCGCTCTTTGTCTTTCCCTAATGTTTTGGGGGCGGTATAAGGTCTTGTTTGGCCGCCAGGTGCCCAAATAACGACAAGATTTTTATTTTGGTATTTTTCTATTGAAATAATTGGCGTATAAGACGGTTGAATAAAAGAACAGATACGGACCAATTCTTTTTGGATAGGATCTATTTGAGATAGTTCAATACCTTGTGGTGGCAAGACAGGCTGCCCATTATGTTCTTCGAGACCAACGATAATATAGCCACCGCCAAAATTATGAAAATCATTGGCAAATGCACAGATCGTGCGCAAGATGGATTCTGGATTCCAGTTGGCTTTAAATTCAATGCGATCGGATTCGACAATAGCATTGTTGAGTAAGTCAGATATATTGATTGGCAAATGCACTATCATATTCCTTTAGCCTATCTGGGCGAGGACAGTTTACCAGAAATTGCTTTTTGAGACTTGCTAATAGGCGACATTAAATGAACATATTTCCGCAGAAAGAGGCGGGACGTATTTGGGAAGATCAGGGCTGCTTTCCTATGCTTTCCCATGCTTTTTGTAGTGAGCGAGCAAGCATTTTTTTGTTAATAATCAATAAGTTAAATACTAAGTTGGCTTTCTTTTAATCCATTGGTCGATGGTTCGAATCCATCACGGCCCACCAAAAATCTCAATATCCGCGAATCACAGTTTTTTGCGCTCTCCAGGCGGCTAGAAAGTACCATTTTTTTAAATCAAGAAGCGTATTTTCTAACTAACCTTTTTGAAAAAGCGCTCATCTATCCCTAACAATTGTATGGCAGACTCGGCGTCCAGGGCTGTCTTTTAGATGTCTTGATAACTCTACCCCCTTTGGTGTTCCGAGATGACACATTATCAGCTACTTACTTAAACCGCGAACCCCCTGGTTTGATTTCGTGAAAGCGCACTGGTAGCATTCTGGCGATTTAATGATAAGGATGAAAATAATGCCAGGACGCCCAACTTCTCATTTTGGATGGCTCGAAGTAGCTAATCAAGCTAAAACAGCGGCTTCTAGCGCATTGCATCGGATGTCGTGGGTGACTCATCAGGCGCGTCAGATTATTCATGCTCATCCTGTTTTGAGTATGACACTCCTATCTTTTGCATTATTTGAGATGGTGGAAGCGGCTGCAGCAATGCCCATAGTCTATGAGGCGGAGCATTTATTAAGAGATTCGACCGGAGATGTCGCAAGTAAGTGTCATTGGCGTGATAGCTCTCTTCCGCAATGTGATACTTATGGTATCTACGGAGTGATCGCAACAGCGGCTACTAAAATACAATATTTAGGTCAATTATATAATCAATGGGCAGGTTCACGAGCCTTATACGATGAAAATTCGGATTGTATGACCAATCCTTGTTATACTGATTTAGAAATGAGCCAAATTTATGGCAATTGTATTCAATCTGTCATGGTCAGTGTATATTTGGCAGTTTTAAATAGAGGAAATGCTGGTCCTGTTTTTCGTAATGTTACTGGGCTTGATTGCGTTGTCACAATACCGGATTGGCGGATTCCTGAGAATGATGGCCATATGAGCTATAGAGTCTTAGTTGCTGTGCTTCAGATTATCGCGCCCAGCGTCAATGATAACCTCTGTGACACGTATGAGACGGAAATGTTAGCCCAAGCAAATGCTTGTCAAGCACAAGCGCAAGCGCTTGCAACAAAGGATGATAATGATCCAAGAAAGTTTTTACCGTTATTGGCATTGTTAGGAATCATTCCGGTTGTGGCGGGGATGGTAATATATTATCGTCGAAAACAGCAAGCGCAATCTGCTATCGATGTTGGTACGTCAACGGTGACACAAGAAACACCCGAGACCCAGACTGAGATGCCTCCTGCAGGCGGGGTAACACAGACTGCAATTGTAATGGTGCCACCAAGGCCGATCGTAGTAACAGATATGACAGCCAGAGATGCTCCAGCAAGAGAAATAATATTCAGGCAGCCGCCGGTAAGACAAGCATTAGAAGAGCGTGTTGTCGCAGAAGTGTCTTGCTGTGGGTTTTTTCCCAGCGAGTCGAGCCAGGTAATTCGGCGAGAGGAGGTTGTCACGGTGGAGCGAACTGTAACAATTGTGTCTCAAATACCAGAGTGGCAGGAAAGACCGACCCTTTTCATTGAGCCTGTTGGTGAGAGCGAATTGGATGAACCAATGTATCATCCACAGCGTCTTGTTCGGCGCCGTTAGAGATAGGATATTGGTGGGCGCCAGGCTCAAATGCGATACTTGAAAAAGCAAAATACTCTTAGATGGAGTCTATTTCAATCCAAGAATGAGCCTGGGGGGTGGGTGTTAGCTTGCTTTTGGGGATAAAAGTAAAGGGAGCTCAACCTAAATATTTTAATAAAATCAAATGGTTATTCTCTAAAAGTTCGGCTTTTAATCTATTAGTTGATGGCTTGAGATATCATTCAGGAAAACCCTCTTTATGCATTGCCCCCGGCATATAGTTATCTTTTTGACTATTTGGGGCTAAGAGGGATATAATGGTGCCAAACTTTCGATACTCGGCCACTAGACTTTATGCCTTTAGATCCTACTCAAAAAAAGAAGATTGCGTCTGAAAGGACTCGGCGGGTTAAATTATTTTTGCAGTTGTGTAGCATTCAATGGTTACACGGTTCGAATTCACGTGTCTTAGAAGACATATTGAGTACTGTTCCACAGCCTGCATTAGTACCTACAGGTGAAATGCTTGATCAGATTGGTTCATTGCCCAATGCAGGTTCATTAAATAATGGAATTAATCATCGAAATGGCATCAATAAAGAATGTTTATCGGGGGTATCTCCCTCTAACTACGAAATCGCCTTCAATTATGCGAAGAGAGATGTAGAAAAACAATTTGCCACATTTGATATCTATGCGCATGATATGGTGATTCAACAAATCCCACAGTTACAACACTTGGATGCGGCACATTCCTATCAACCCTATGCAAAAGCGATCTCACGGTTCTTGAGATATCGGGCAGCAAAAGTCTCCTTACCTGCATTGTTACATTTGCAAAAAAAATTACTTGATCGGAGCAGGGGTGGCTTATTTTCTGTCATGTTGAGAAATTTTTGGAAGCAGCGAAAAGAGAGGACCGGGATTGGCTTATTGCACCTCGGGAAATTATTTTTTTATGGATGTTATAAATATACACAGAGGATTTGGTTGCGCTATCCGCTTTGCATCGATGATAATGAAGAAAAATTACTCATTCATTATGCGGAAAAGACTATGCAGCCAAGTGTGGCGTCTTCGTGGTCTGCAGAAAAGAAAGCTGAGTGTACGCATGCTTATCCTATAGTCTGGGCAACAAACAAAGTAGAATCTCCCGGTGCTGTATTGCCAGTAGGCTACCCAGATACGTTTCACGCTGTTTATGGTATTGAAATAGCGCGCAAAGGTGTTATGCCGTTAGGAAATGACGGAATTAATTTCGCTTTTACCAATAAAGAGAATGTGACAAGGCTTCGCGAGCGTTTACTGAGTGCTGGTGTTCAGAATGTGACTGTACTGTCATTTGAAGTATTTGAGTTGGTGGCTAAGCGAAATCTTGCGGTTAGCACAGACAAAGAGTTTCTCGCCCACACTAGTTGTTATTGGGATTTCTGTGGGGCTCAATTTTGTCAAAGAGGCCAGGTCCATGCTGGTAATGCTGCAGACTCTTATCACACGCGCTGGACTAAAAATGCGATTAAAAAATTGTTAGATAATCATGAGCCCAATACAGCTACAGCCAACAAATTAACTTGGTAATTGTTCATATGCTCCGTTTTAAAGGGTTCATTGTATATTTATGAAAACACACAAAATAACAGATGCATCATTACGGTTCTTGCAACCTATTTTATTTGCGCCAGCACTGGTTATAGGCGCTATCTTGAAAATGGCTTATTTCATTCGAAAAAAAGTGAGGCCATCTCATAAAAAAGAGGCTGCTATCTCGCTTGATAATCGCTTGCTGCAGTATGGCGGCTATGGGCTGTTGAAATGGCTTGGTGTATCCGTGTTGACAGTAATAGTCGGGATAG
>JAHFQF010000162.1 GCA_023266435.1 Legionellales bacterium
CCACGCAAATCTTCAAAAGCACCCAATTGATCTTTCAAAATGGTTGCAGCTCTTCTGATTGCTTCTTCAGGCTCAATAGAACCATCTGTTTCTAAATCGATGATCAATTTATCTAAATCTGTTCTACCTTCCACACGCGCATTTTCAACTTGGCACGCCACTCTGCGTACTGGGCTGAATGTTGCGTCTAACTGCAGATTACCGATCGATTGTGTTTCATCTTCTGCTTTACGACGGTGAGAAGCAGGTACATACCCTCTGCCACGCTCAACACGCAAGGTCATGTTCAATGTGATTTCTTTCGTCAAGTGGCAAATCACTTGTTCAGGATTAATAACAATGATGTCATGATCGACTGCGATGTCAGCAGCTCTAACAACCCCAGGACCTTTCTTATGAACAGACAACACAGCCACATCTTTAGACTGCATTCTAAATGAAAGCTCTTTGAGGTTTAATAAAATTTCAACTACGTCCTCTTGAACACCCTCTACTGCGGTGTATTCATGTAAAACGCCTTCAATTTGAACCTCAACTACCGCGCATCCTGGCATGGATGACAATAGTATTCTGCGCAAAGAATTGCCTAGCGTATGGCCAAACCCTCTTTCTAGAGGTTCAAGCACAATCTTTGCATGGTTCTGTGACACAGAATGAATGGTCACAGATCGAGGTTTTAAAAATTCTGCCGCATTGTTTGACATGTGTCTTCCTCCGCCCCTATGGCATTATTTCGAGTACAATTCGACAACTAGCTGTTCATTGATGTCGTAGGGCAAATCCTCACGTTCAGGAGCGCGCTTCAAAGAACCAGAAAATGCTTTCACATCTATCTCGATCCAATCGGCCATCTCATGATTAGCGGTATTTTGCAGAGACTCTTGAATACGTGTTTGTTTCTGAGCTTTTTCTCTCACTGAAACAACATCACCAGCTACAACTTGGAAAGAAGGAATGTTTACTGTTTTTCCGTTTACCAATATGGCTTTATGACTGACCAGTTGTCTGGCTTCTCTTCTTGTTGCAGCAAAACCCATTCTGTATACGATGTTATCAAGTCTGCACTCTAATAACTGCAGCAATCTGTTACTGGTATGCCCTTTTTCTCTGTCTGCTCTTTCATAAAGCAACTTAAAAGGCTTCTCTAGCAAACCATATTTAAAGCGCAATTGTTGTTTAGCGCTTAACTGCAAACCATAACCTGTGGAGCGCTTTTTAGCTTGCCCATGTTGACCAGGTCTTGTCTGCAAATTACATTTTGTCTTCAAATCACGCGTTTTAAAATCCAAATCCATTTCAAAACGTCTTGAAATACGACATGTGGGTCCAATGTATCTAGCCATAAAATCTCTACACCTACACTCTAAACTCTACGTTCTTTTGCTGGCCGGCAACCATTAAAAGGGATACCAGTGACATCATATATACCTGTGACATTACAGTAAGTCTTTACAGCTCTTGCGGCTGCTTCTCTTCCTGAACCAGGACCAGCCACACGAATCTCAGCATTTTCAATGCCATACATGTCTTTTGCAGCTTGACAGGCTTTATCAGCAGCAACCTGCGCAGCAAATGGAGTGCTCTTCCTAGAGCCCCTAAAACCACTACCACCGGCGGTAGCCCAACTCAACACATTCCCTTTGTTGTCAGTTACTGTAATAATCGTGTTATTAAATGACGCATTGATAAAAACAATCACGTCCGTCACAACACGTTTTGACTTCTTTTTGCGAACGGCTTGCACTTTTGCCATATTTTACACCACTAATCTATAAATGAATTATTTAACGCCTTTTGATTTGCCTTTGCGAGTTCTCGCATTGGTCCGTGTTCTTTGTCCACGAACAGGCAAAGAGGAACGATGCCTTAAGCCACGGTAACATTTGATATCACCCAAACGTTTAATGGCTGCAGAGACACGTCTTCTTAGATCACCTTCCACCGTCATACCGGCAATCATCTCTCTAATCTGCGAGACTTCGTCTTCTGTCAAATCTTTAATGCGTGTTGCAGGATTTACATTCACTGTGGCGCATATCTTTACTGCCGTGGGCGTGCCAATCCCATAAATGTCTGTTAGTGCAATAACAACGTGGCTGTTAGTTCGCATTATGATGTTTTGGATCCGAACCACCGTACTCATTAAGTTATCTCTCCAAATAATGTATTGCTTTCAAAAATTTAGTTGCGTCAGGTTACGCTAGATTGCTAAAAAAATCAATTAGAACCTTTTAGCCTTGTACTTGCTTATGCTTGCCATTTTTACAAATGACTCTCACTTTGCCGTGTCTTTTAATGACTTTGCAATCTTTACAAATTGTCTTAACAGATGCTCTAACTTTCATAATTCCACCATTATCATTTTACTAACGAACTAGAGTTGTTTTGCTGAAATTAGCTTTTTTCATGAGTGACTCGTATTGCCTAGACATCAAATGCGCTTGTACTTGCGCTATAAAGTCCATGACCACCACCACCACGATGAGTAAAGATGTTCCACCAAAATAAAACGGTACTTGCCAAGCCCAAACCAAGATCTCTGGTAACAAAGCGACTGCCGTAATGTAACAAGCCCCACCCAAAGTCAGACGGGTCAAAATTGTATCTATATACTGTGCGGTCTGATCGCCTGGTCTAATACCCGGAATAAACGCACCAGATTTCTTTAAATTTTCTGCTGTTTCCTTTGGGTTAAAGACCAAAGCGGTATAAAAGAAACAGAAAAACACTATGCCTAATCCAAACAGCAATATATAGGCTGGTTGTCCAGGTGATAATGCCATCCCAATTGCCTGTAACCACTCAAAGCCCGTGCTTTGCCCAAACCATTGCCCTACTGTGGCAGGCAATAAGATCAAGCTAGACGCAAATATGGGAGGAATCACCCCCGACATATTCAGCTTGAATGGTAAGTGGCTTTTTTGAGCCGCATAAACCTGCCGCCCTTGTTGCCGCTTAGCATATTGTACCGTAATACGCCGTTGTCCTCGCTCTACAAATACAATGAAGGCGACAACCGATAACAAAACACAGAGTAACACCACCAATACGATCGGCTGCATCAACCCTTGGCGAACTTGCTCAATGGTATTACCAATCGCAACAGGTAATCCAGAGACAATCCCTGCAAATATAATGAGGGAAATACCATTACCCACTCCACGCTCAGTGATCTGCTCACCTAGCCACATCAAGAACAACGTGCCAGTCACTAACGTTACAGTCGTAGTAAAGAAAAACGCGCCAGAAGGATTAAAAGCGATGCCTTGCCCTACTAAGTATTTTGCCAAACCAAACGCTTGGAAGGTGGCCAGAAAAAGTGTTCCATACCGTGTGTATTGAGATATCTTTCTACGCCCGGACTCACCTTCTTTTTTCAGCTGATCCAAGCTAGGCAGCACTGCTGTTAATAACTGCATGATGATAGATGCAGAAATATATGGCATTACGCCCATTGTAAACACAGTGAGTCGCGATAGCGCGCCTCCTGAAAACAAATTAAATAAACCGAAAATGCCCGCCTGATTATTTGAGAACAAAGCTTGCAATTTCTGGGGATCTAGCCCGGGGACAGGAATATGCGCCCCGATGCGATAGACCAGTAGAGCTAAAAAAACAAACCAAAGTCTCTTTTTTAGCTCTACTAACCCACTGGATTCATTTTGGTTTCCAAGTGCCATTAAGACTCAACCTTGCCACCACAAGCTTCGATTGCTTGTTTAGCGCCAGAGGTAACTCGTACATTGGCCGTGGAAAATGTTAGCGCCTTCTCTAATTCCCCATGCAACATCACCTTTACGCGTTTAATATTCGCTGTAATGATTCCTGCTGCTCTTAATGCCTCTATAGTGACTTCTTTGCTATCAAGCTTATTCAGCTCAGACAAGCGAACGCTTGCAGAGATACGCGAAACTCGAGATGTAAAACCCACCTTTGGAAGGCGCATTTGTAAGGGCATTTGACCGCCTTCAAACGCGATATCATGGTAACCGCCAGCTCTCGCTTTTTGACCTTTGTGACCACGACCGGCTGTCTTTCCCAAACCGCTACCAGGACCCCTGCCCACTCTTCTTTTGGAAAACTTTGAGCCCATGGCTGGTTTTAATGTATTAAATTGCATTTAATTTTCCTCAACAGCAACCATATAGGATATTTTATTAATCATACCTAAGTTCTCAGGAGTATTTTTCACCTGCACAGTATGATGCAATCTCCGAAGACCCAACCCTTTGGCACATTGAATATGCGCTGGCTTTCTGCCAATTAAACTTTTCTTCAATGTTACTGTTAGCAAATCTGTTTTACTCATCAGAGCCTCCTAGAATTTCAGAAAGCGCCTTTCCTCTCTTCTCAGCAATAGATTCTGGTGAATAGCTGTTAGATAAACCTTTGATGGTTGCTCGTACAACATTCACTGGATTTGTAGAGCCATAGCATTTTGCTAATACGTTCTGGATACCCGCTACTTCAAATATGGCTCGCATCGCTCCACCAGCTATTACTCCGGTACCTTCTGATGCTGGCTTCATGAAAACTTTTGAGGCACCATGGCGCGCAATGACTGTATGATGCAAAGTGTTACCCTTCATAGGAACTTGAATAATGTTGCGCTTTGCGTTTTCCATCGCTTTTTTAATTGCGTCCGGGACTTCACGTGCTTTACCACTACCAATACCAACACGGCCCTTGCCGTCCCCGACTACTGTGAGCGCAGAAAAACCAAATATTCTACCACCCTTAACGACTTTAGCCGTTCTTTTGACGGTAATTAGCTTTTCTTCGTATTGACCTTCAACTTTTTTTCCAGCATCAGCACTCATTTACAAACCCTTATACATTTACACCATTTTCACGCAATGTGCTCACCAAAGCAGCCACACGTCCATGATATTTAAATCCGGAGCGATCACATGCTAATGACAGAATTTCTGCATTTTTGATTCTTTCCGCTAAAATCTCAGCCACTTTCTTTGATTTTTCGGACTTGGTTAGCGTTACGTTATCTTTTCTCAATTCTAAGCTGCTTGCGCTGACCAAGACGCTGCCACCAACTGGCGCAATGACTTGAGCATAAATATGCTTGCCTGATCTATGCAAACTTAGCCGAGCCGTGTCTCTCTCAACCCCAAGCAATTTAATATGATGACGAGATTTCTTTGCTCTTCTTTCTCTCATCGTCTTTTTACTAACAAGCTTTTTCATGATACTTACCTATTTTTTCTTAGTTTCCTTTAGAACGATCGTTTCATCAGAGTATCGTATACCCTTACCTTTATAAGGCTCTGGGGGTCTGAATGCACGAATATCTGCTGCCACCTGCCCAACTACTTGCTTATCAATACCCTGTATTTCTAGCTCAGTTTGACTT